>JAAXXA010000014.1 GCA_013334735.1 Bacteroidota bacterium | reverse complement strand
ATGATAATCTGTTTAATGTTAGATAACCAAGACCTACATCAAGTATAAATTGTAACCGGGAAGTTATTTCTGTTAACAAATCTCTTTGATTTTTTTACACAAATTGAACTTAATGAATATGAAAAAAATGTTAGCACACGTTTGTTGACAGAAATAACTTCCCGGTTACAATTTATACTTGATGTAGGTCTTGGTTATCTAACATTAAACAGATTATCATCTACTTTATCAGGAGGTGAATCACAAAGAATAAATATTGCAAAATATCTGGGTAGTAGCCTTGTAGGATCAATGTATATCCTTGATGAACCAAGCATAGGACTTCATCCAAGAGACACATACAATTTAATTAAAGTTCTAAAATCATTAAGAGATATAGGCAATACGGTTATTGTTGTTGAACACGATGAAGATATTATGCGAAATTCCGACTATCTTATTGATATAGGACCATTAGCAGGAAACGATGGAGGGAACATTGTTTTTGAAGGTTCTCACAGCGATCTTTTAAATGAAAATGAAAGCCTAACAGCAAATTATCTTAATAAAAACCTGATAATTGAAGTTCCTGCTCAAAGACGAAATTGGAAAGAATATATCGAAATAAAAGGAGCGAGAGAAAATAATCTAAAAGGTATTAACGTAAAAATCCCTTTACATATCCTCACTGCAATAACAGGAGTAAGTGGTTCAGGAAAAACATCATTAATAAAAAATATTCTTTATCCTGCTTTAAAGAAAATTTATGGCGGTTATGGGGATAAAACAGGAAAATTCGATAAAATTGGAGGAGATATAAATAGTATTTTCAATATTGAAATGGTTGATCAAAATCCTATAGGAAAATCATCGCGATCAAACCCTGCAACATATATAAAAGCTTATGATGAAATTAGAGAACTGTTTTCAAATCAACCTTTGTCAAAACTAAGAGGGTATAAACCCGGATTTTTTTCCTTTAATGTTGAAGGAGGAAGATGCGAAGAATGTGAAGGTGCGGGAGAAGTAACTATTGAAATGCAATTTATGGCAGATATTAAACTTGTTTGTGAAAATTGTAAAGGGAGTAGATTTAAAACAGAAGTTCTTGATATTATTTATAAAGGAAAAAATATCAGTCAAATATTAAACTTTTCTGTTGATGAGGCTATTACTTTTTTTAATACAAAAGAAAAACATCCATCTGAAAATAAAATTGTTTCAAAATTGAAACCTCTTGCCGAAGTTGGACTTGGATATGTAAAATTGGGACAACCATCAAGTACTCTTAGTGGAGGTGAAGCTCAACGAATTAAGCTTGCATATTTTCTTTCAAAAGGTGTTACCGAAAATCCAACTTTGTTTATTTTTGACGAGCCTACAACAGGTTTACATTTTCATGACATTCAAAAATTGTTATTTTCTTTTAATGCGCTGATAAAAAATGGACATTCATTAATTGTTATTGAACATAATTCCGAAATAATTAAATCAGCAGATTGGATAATAGATTTAGGCGCTGAAGGTGGCGAAAAAGGTGGAAATATTGTTTTTGAAGGAACACCTGAAGATATTATCAAATGTAAAAATTCTTACACAGGTGCTTTCCTTGAAAAACATTTTAAATAAAAACAAAAATATTTTATAAATCAAACCATTGAACAACTGTCTTTTATAGATGTAATTTATTAAATAGTCCCAAAAAAAATCATTTTTCTTAAAAAGACATAAACATCACTTCGATAAAAAAATCATCATAATTTTAAAAATTTTGCTTTAGCCCTTGATATGGGCTGTTTTTTTTTGTACTTTTGTTTGTTGATAATTATTGTTTAATTTATTTAATATAAAATTTATTGATTTCTGTTTACCATACAACGTAATGCGTTTAAAACTAGGGTTAAAAATATTCACTATTTCACTTTTTGTATTTTTAAATGCATTAAGTATAAAATCTGTAGCTCAAATAAGTGTAATTGCAGGGTCTGATGTTAATATTTGTCAAGGAGATACAGTTCAATTAAATGCTACTGCAACAAGTGGCATTCCACCATTTACATACAAATGGAGTCCTACTGCCGATTTAAGCAATCCCGATATTCAAAACCCGACAGCCACACCATCAGATACCGTTACTTATACTGTAACCGTTACAGATAACAATTATGCAACTGCTACTGATGAAGTTACAATAAATGTAAAAGAAAGTCCCAGTGCTTTATTAGCCGATTATTCTAGTGATATACCATTTACTAACTGTACTGGACCCGAATTCTATTTAACTATTGAAAATATTTCTACAACGATAGCAACCAACGCAAACTATAATATCAACTGGGGGGACGGTTCACCTCCTTATTCAGCTCCTACTTTGCCATCAGGCACTATTCACACATATAATTCACAGGGCTATTTTTCGATTTCGTATGAAGTAACAGGTCAAAATGGATGTGTTAGTACAAATACTTTTTCTGTTTATAATGGAAGTTATCCATACGTAAGTATTGGTAATCCTGGAGGAACTGTAGGTTTATGCACGCCAAATTCTCTTGTATTTCCAATTTCAAGTACATCAGGAAATTCTGCGGGTACAACCTATACAATCACTACAAATACAGGTTCTCCTCCAGTAGTTTTTAATTCACCTCCTCCAAGTTATACTCAAAATTTTACATATTCATCTTGCGGTGTAATTAGTCCAGATACTACAGCTATTCCTAATTCTTTTTTTGTAAGAATAAGAGCAGAAAATCCTTGCGGATTAACCGCATCATCAATTGAACCTATTACTACCTCAATAGCACCAGTTGTAGATTTTACAATCTCTCCCGATACAATCGCGTGTTTAAACACAACATTTACTTTTGTGAGAATTCCTATAAGCGGTGTTACAGTTAATAACTTTGGAGTATGCGACAGTTCTACAAAAAACAATTGGACTATTACCCCTTCGACAGGATGGAGTGTAGTAAGCGGCTCAATAGGTAGTCCAAATCCAACTAATAATCCAAGTACATGGGGGTCGGAAGTTTTGGAAATTTCTTTTACCGCACCTGGTTTATATACTATTTCTACAATTGCCAGAAATAGTTGCGGCAATTATACCAAAACAAGAACTGTATGTATCCTATCTCCAATAACACCGCTTTTTGTAATTAATCCATTAATTGGTTGTGTACCATCAAATGTTGCTATAACTAATACTTCTTTTCCTGTTGATGAATGTTTTCCTCCCACGTATAATTGGTTTGTTTCTTATACCTCATCAAATTGTGGCACTTCAAGTTCTTATAATTACACTAACAGTACTGATTCTTCATCATTTGAACCTTCTTTTGTTTTTAATAATTCAGGAACTTATAATATTTCTTTAACAGCCACCAATGTATGCGACACATTCTATTCTCCAATTGTAGCAACAATAGTAAAAAAGCGACCTGAAGTCTCAGTTATAGATATCTCAAGCGCTTGCGGATCTGTAAATGTTTTACCTAGAGCAAATGTTTTAAATTGTGCGGACAGTTCATTAACTTACTCATGGATATTTACAGGTGGAACACCAACAAATTCAACACTACCAGAACCAGATAATGTTTTATTTTCTGCTTTAGGTACAAATACTGTTTCCCTTTCCGTTACTAATGAATGTGGTTTTATTAGTTCAAGTAAATCGTTTACTATTTATGAATTACCTATAGCTAACGCCGGTAATAATGATACTATTTGTAGAGCTCAGTCAACAACACTTTCAGGTTCAGTTAGTGGTGGTATTCCAAACTATTCATATTCTTGGTCAACAAACCCATCTGGTTTTACATCCCAACAACAGAACCCGAATGTTTCTCCAATAGTTACTACAACCTATACCCTTACTGTTAGTGATGTTAATTCATGTAAAGATACTTCAGAAGTAATTTTAACTGTGAATCCTCTTAAAACAGTTACACAACCATCAAACCAAGTCCTTTGCAACGGGTCATTAACAACACAGGTAAATTTTACAGGTACAGGAACCTATTATACATGGACAAATAACAAACCTTCTATAGGATTAGGAGCGAGTGGCACAGGAGATATTTCTCCTTTTACAGCAACCAATACAGGAAACACACCAGTTGTTGCCTCAATAATAATAACACCTCAATATACTTATGGAGGCGTTACATGCCCGGGGACGCAAAAAACTTTTACTATAACTGTTAACCCGACTCCTTCTGTTACACAACCCGTTAATAAATTTGTTTGTAATGGATCATCAACATCAGTATCTTTTACAGGTACAGGAAACTCTTATATATGGACTAATGATAACACATCAATTGGCTTGGTTGCAAGCGGAACAGGAAATATAGCTGCATTTACAGCCAATAATACAGGAACTTCACCGGTTGTTGCTAATATAACTGTAACACCCAGATACACAAACGGAGGAGTAACTTGTTTGGGAACGCCAAAAACTTTTTCAATAACAGTTAATCCAATTCCTTCAATTGCACAACCCTCGGATCAAATTTTATGTAATGGGACATCAACAACTCTTGTTAGTTTTTCAGGAACAGGAACATCATATACATGGACAAACAGTGCCCCTTCAATAGGTCTGGGAGCAAGCGGGACAGGAGATATTTCTCCATTTACTGCTATCAACACTGGATCTTTACCGGTTATGGCTACAATAACATTAACACCACAATATACTAACGGAGGCTTAACTTGCTCCGGGACACAAAAAACTTTTTCAATAACTGTTAATCCCTCACCAACAGTAGCACAACCAGCTTATCAAGTTGTATGCAACGGAACAACAACAAATCTTGTAAGTTTTTCAGGAACCGGTACATCTTATACTTGGACAAACAGCGCCACCACAATAGGATTAGGAGCAAGTGGAACAGGAGATATACCTGCTTTTACAGCTATCAATGCATTTACTTTACAAGTTGTTGCCAACATAACAGTTACACCTCAATATACAAACGGAGGAGTAACATGTCAGGGTCCACCACAATCATTTACTATTACTGTGAATCCTACTCCTACGGTAACACAACCAGTCGATCAAATTTTATGTAACGGAACATCAACTGCACTTGTTAACTATACCGGAACAGGAAGCTCTTATACTTGGACTAATGATACCCCTTCAATTGGCTTGAGTAGCAACGGAACAGGTAACATTTCCCCTTTTACGGCTATCAACACGGGAACTTCATCAGTTGTAGCTAATATTACTGTTACACCGCAATTTACAAATGTTGGAGTAACTTGTTCCGGTACACAAAAAACTTTCACAATTACCATCAATCCTACTCCTAATGTTGTACAACCGGTGAATCAAGTTTTATGTAATGGCATATCAACTTCTCTTGTCAGTTTATCAGGAACTGGAACATCTTATACTTGGACAAACAATACAACCTCAATAGGCTTGTGCGCAAATGGCACAGGAGATATTCCTTCTTTTACAGCTATAAACACAGGTACTTTACCTATTGTTGGCACGATAACAGTAACACCTCAATATAGCAATGGAGGAATAACTTGCATGGGTCAGCAAAAAATTTTTACTATAACAGTAAATCCTATTCCTACAATAACACAAGTTGCTAATCAAGATGTATGTAATGGTGCATCAACCATCCTTGTTAGTTTTTCGGGAACCGGGACAACTTATGCATGGACAAACAGTAGTCCCTCAATAGGCTTGAATGCAAACGGAACCGGGGATATTTCTGCATTTACAGCTACTAACACGGGAACTGTATCAGATATTGCAACAATAACTGTAACTCCTCAATATACTAACGAAGGAGTAACTTGCTCTGGTACACTAATGACTTTTACAATAACGGTGGAAGCGCCTGCAACCATACAGTTTTCAAGTCTTGATCAAATAATTTGTTCAGGAGATACTACAATATTGGTTAATGTTTCCTCAACAACTCCGGGTGCTGAAATATCTTGGAGCTGTACTCCTCCTGCCGGAATAACAGGCGCTGCATTAAGCGGAACAACAATTATTCCTGTTCAGACATTGATAAACTCAACTAACTTACCGGTAACTTTAAATTATATAGCTGTAGCATCAACTACTATAGGACTTACATGTGTGGGAATTCAAAATATCTATAATGTTACAGTCAATCACACTCCATCAGTTACACAACCAGACAGCCAAGTTGTATGTAACGGAGCAACAACATCAGTAACCTTCACAGGAACAGGAACATCTTATACATGGACAAACAATACACCTTCAATAGGGCTAGATGCAAGCGGCACTGGAGATATTTCTCCTTTTATTGCTATCAATAATGGAGACACACCGGTTATTGCTACCATAACTGTTACACCTAAATATACAAATGGAGGTGTAAATAGTCAGGGACTACCAAAAATTTTCACAATAACTGTCAATCACACTCCAACAATTACAGAAACTTCGGATCAAATTTTATGTAATGGAACATCATCCACTCTTATTAGTTTTTCAGGAACAGGAACCTTTTACACTTGGACAAACAATACTACTTCAATAGGCTTGAGCGAGAGTGGAACAGACGACATTTCTCCTTTTACGACTATCAATACAGGTACTTCACCAATTGTTGCTACCATAACTGTAACACCTCAATATACAAACGAAGGAGTTACTTGTCCCGGTGTGCCAAATACTTTTACAATAACTGTAAATCATACACCAACAATTACACAACCTGATAATCAAGTTGTATGCAACGGAGCATTATCAACAGTTATTTATACAGGAACAGGAACTTCTTATACATGGACAAACAATACCACTTCAATAGGCTTAAACTCAAGCGGTACAGGCGATATTTCTCCTTTTACAGCTATCAATGCAGGAAATTTACCAGTTATAGCTACATTAACTGCAACACCTCAATTTACAAACGGAGAAGTTACCTGCCAAGGTTCTCAAAAAACTTTTACAATAACTGTCAATCCTACACCAACAGTTACACAAGCCGCGAATCAAGTTGTATGTAATGGAACATCAACAACTCTCGTTAATTTCACTGGAAGCGGAACATCATACACTTGGACAAATAATACACCTTACGTTGGTTTAAACGCAAGCGGAACAGGAGATATTTCTTCTTTTACAGCTATCAACACAGGAACTTCACCTGAAGTTGCTACTATATTAGTAACACCTCAATTTTCAAACGAAGGCGTTACTTGTCAGGGAACTGCTAAATTTTTTACAATAACGGTTAATCATACCCCTACTGTTACGCAACCTCCCAATCAAATTTTATGTAATGGTACATCTACTTCTCTTGTTAGTTTTAGCGGAACAGGAACATCTTATACTTGGACAAACGACAATACTTCAATTGGTCTAAATGCTAATAATACAGGAGACATTTCTTCTTTTACAGCTGTTAACACAGGATCTTTGCCTGTAGTTGCTACTATAACTGTAACGCCTCAATTTTCAAACGAAGGAATTACTTGTCAGGGATTACCAAAAACTTTTACTATTACGGTAAATCCGACACCTACAATTACACAAGTTGCTAACCATGATATATGTAATGGAGCATTAACAACTATTATTAATTTTGCAGGGACAGGTACATCTTATAACTGGACAAACGACAATACTTCAATTGGCTTGATTGCAAGTGGAACAGGTGATATCTCTTCTTTTACAGCCATGAATACAGGAATTTCACCTGTTATTGCTAACATATCTGTAACTCCTCAATATACTAACGAAGGAGTAACTTGTCAAGGTTCGCAGATAACTTTTACAATAACTGTAGAAGCTCCGCCAATAGTACAATTTTCAATTCCAAATCAAGTTATTTGCTCCGGAAATTCTACAACATTGGTTAATCTTTCCTCAACAACTGCAGGAGCTACAACATCATGGAATTGTACTCCTCCTGCCGGAATTACCGGTACCGCACTAAGCGGGACTACAGGAATTCCTGTTCAAACTTTGACAAACTCTACAAATTTACCAATATCGATAGACTATACATCTGTTGCAACGACAACTATAGGACTAATATGTACAGGTATTCAAAACACATATAATGTTATAGTAAATCCTACTCCAGATGTTACGCAGCCGAGTGATCAAGTTGTATGTAATGGAACTTCAACATCAGTAACCTTTATAGGAACAGGAACATCTTACACTTGGACAAATAATACACCGTCAATCGGTTTGGGAGCTAGTGGTACAGGAGATATTTCTTCTTTTGCAGCCATAAATACAGGAACGTCGCCTGTTATTGCAAACATAGCTGTAACCCCTCAATATACAAACGGTGGAATTACTTGTCAGGGTTTACCAAAAAATTTTACAATAACTGTCAATCCTCCTGTAACAATGACACAAGCTGTCAATCAAGTTGTATGTAATGGAGCAATATCTACTCTTGTTAGTTTTTCAGGAACAGGGACTTCTTATGATTGGACAAACAATACAACTTCAATAGGATTGAGCGCAAACGGTACAGGAGATATTTCTTCGTTTACAGCTATCAATACAGGAACTATACCTATTATTGCCACTATAACAGTAACACCTCAATATACCAATGGAGGGGTAACTTGTTCAGGAACTGCAACTTCATTTACAATAACGGTAAATCCTACTCCATCAATTACACAACCGGACAATCAGGTTTTATGCAATGGAGAACCAACATCCGTTAGTTTTACAGGAACGGGAAATTCATATACATGGTCAAATGATAATACCTCCATTGGTTTAAATACTAGTGGGACAGGGAACATACCTTCCTTTTTAGCAATAAATACAGGAACATCAACAGATTCCTCCAATATTACAGCAACCCCTCAATATATATACGGAGGAGTTACTTGCCAAGGTACTCAAAAATCTTTTACAATTACTGTCAATCCTACCCCTATAGTTACACAACCGGCTAATCAAGCTGTATGTAATGGAGAACTAACATCTGTAACTTTTACAGGAACAGGAACCTCATATATCTGGACAAATAATACTGCTTCTATTGGATTAGGTGTTGGTGGCACCGGCAATATTCCTTCTTTTACAGCTACTAATACAGGTTCATTACCTATTGTTTCCATTATAACAGTTACACCTCAATACACAAACGGTGGTATTAACTGTACAGGAACCCAAGAAACTTTTACAATAACTGTCAATCCCGGACCATCAATTACCCAACCTACTAATCAAGTTGTATGTAATGGGGAATTAACAAATATTACTTTTACAGGAACAGGAACCTCTTATAGCTGGACAAATAATACCACTTCTATTGGATTAGGCGCTAGCGGAACTGGAGATATTCTTTCTTTTACTGCTATTAATACAGGATCATTACCTATTATTGCAACTATTACTGTAACCCCTCAATACATAAACGGCGGAGCATATTGTATAGGAACGCAAGAAACTTTTACATTAACCGTGAATCCTACACCCACAGTTGCACAACCTGCAAATCAAATTGTGTGTAACGGGGAATCAACAATTGTTACTTTTACAGGAAATTCTTATGTCTGGACTAACAATACACCTTCTATTGGCTTAGATGCTAGCGGAACTGGAAACATATCGGCTTTTACTGCTATCAATACAGGGTCTTCACCAGTTGTTGCTACAGTAGCAGTAACACCTCAATATACAAATGGAGGAATTACTTGTCAGGGAACTCAAAAATTTTTTACTATAACAGTAAATCCTTCTCCTACAGTAGCAGGACCTGCAAATCAAGTTGTATGTAATGGAGCTTTAACATCTATAGTCAGCTTTACAGGAACAGGAACATCTTATAGCTGGACAAATAATACCCCTTCAATAGGCTTGAGTGCAAGCGGAACAGGGGACATTTATCCTTTTACAGCTACTAACTCCGGAAATTCATTAGTTGTTGCTTCAATAACTGTAACACCTCAATATATATATGGAGGAATAACTTGTCAGGGAGCACAAACGACTTTTACAATAACCGTTAATCCAACACCATCCGTTATTCAACCTGCAAATCAGATTTTATGCAATGGAGAATCGACAACAGTAACATTTACAGGTTCTTCTTATACATGGACGAATAATAATACGTCAATTGGACTAGGTGCTAACGGGACAGGAAATATTTCTGCTTTTACAGCTATCAATGCAGGTAGCTCTCCTATTATTGCCACTATAACTGTAACACCTCAATATACAAACGGAGGAATAACTTGTTCCGGTCCCCAAAAAACATTTACAATAACCGTCAACCCTACCCCAACAGTAGTGCAACCCATTAATCAAGTAATATGTAATGGTTCATCAACAACACTTGTTAATTTTTCAGGAACAGGAACATTTTATACTTGGACTAACAATACCACTTCAATAGGATTGAGTGCTAACGGAACAGGAGATATTCCTGCTTTTACAGCTATTAATACCGGAAGCATTCCAGAAGTTGCCACTATTACAATAACACCTCAATATACAAACGGAGGAGATACTTGTATAGGTAACCAAAAAACTTTTACAATATCTATAAACCCAACGCCAACAGTTACGGCACCTTCCAATCAAGTTGTATGTAATGGAGAATCAACAACGGTAACTTTTGCAGGAACAGGAAACTCATATACTTGGATAAATAATAACACATCTATTGGCTTGGGGGCTAGCGGAACAGGAAATATATCAGCTTTTTCAGCTATAAACACAGGAAGCATAGCAGAAGTTGCCACAATAACTGTAACACCTCAATATACAAATGGAGGTGTAATTTGTTCTGGTACCCAAGAGATTTTTACTATTACAGTCAATCAAGCCCCAACAGTTTCACAACCTACTAATATAAATTTATGTAATGGGGAATTGTCTAATCTTGTTAGTTTTTCAGGAACAGGAACATATTATACATGGACGAACAACACTCCTTCAATAGGTATGAGCACTAATGGCACCGGAGATATTTCTTCTTTTACGGCTATCAATACAAGCACGGTACCGGTTTATGCAACTATATCTGTAACACCTCAATATTCAAACGGAGGAGTAACATGTCAGGGTTCTGAAAAAACTTTTACAATAACTGTAAATCCAAGTCCAACAGTTACTCAACCTTTAAATATTTTTGTTTGCAATGAAGCATTAACATCAGTAAATTATACAGGTACAGGAACATCTTATTCATGGACTAATGATAATACATCTATTGGGTTGGGGGCTAGCGGAACAGGAAACATATCTGCTTTTGCAGCTATAAATACAGGTCTATCTACGAATGAGTCCACTATAACTGTAACGCCTCAATATACAAATGGAACAGCAACTTGTTCCGGCAACCCTGAAACTTTTACTATTACTGTCAATCCTACTCCTACAGTTACACAGATTACTAATCAAGTTGTATGTGATGGATCCGCAACATCCCTTATTAGTTTTTCAGGAACAGGAACTTATTATACTTGGTCTAACAACACTCCTTCTATTGGATTAGATGCTAACGGCACAGGAGATATCATTCCTTTTACCGCTATTAATGCAGATACTTTACCAATTATAGCTACGATAACAGTAACTCCTCAATATGTGAATGGTGGAATGATTTGCTCCGGATTGCAAATGACTTTTACAATAACGATTAATCAGACACCTGTTATTCCACACCAAACTGCAATGATATGTAACAGAACAGCATTTACAGTCACTCCTGAAAACAATCCTCCTATGACAATAATACCGTCAGGTACTACATATATCTGGGGAGATCCCGTCAGCAACCCTATAGGCGCAATTACGGGAGGCAGCGCCCAAACAATCGGACAACTTTCTATTAGCCAAATTCTTAACAATACAACATACAATTCTGCAACAGCTACTTATACAGTAACCCCAACCTCAGGGGCAGCAGGAAATTGTATAGGAGAACCATTTGATGTAATCGTAACTGTACGTCCTTTGCCGGATTTAATATACAGCAATGATTCTATTGCATGTATAGGTACACCTGTGCTATTCAACAATAATACAACAGGAGCACAATCATATCTATGGCGTTTTGGCGATGGAGATACTTCTACAATGACCAGTCCCGCTCACGCATACTCCAACCAAGGTGATTTTACAATTAATTTTTTAGCTACCTCAATGTACGGATGTATAGACTCTTCTTTGAAATCTATACATATTATCCAAACACCAACTCCTGATTTTACCGTTTCTCCAAATAATGGCTGCGCTCCCTTATCAGTATTAATAACAGATATGTCGGGCACAAACATTGATTATTCCTGGGATTTTGGGGTACCCCCTATTTCAACTGAAAGTGGACCGTTTACACAGATATACGATCAAGGTTTATATGACACAACTTATGTTATAAAACTAGTTGCAAGCAATATGTGCGGCTCCGCATCATACACAGATTCAGTGCTTGTTTATCCTAAACCTGTGGTAAATTTTGGAATGACACAGAACTATGGCTGTTCACCTGTTTCGATTGGATTTATTGATAATGTTGCCGGTTATTCCGATACTATAGTTTGGGATTTTGGAGATGGCTCTCCAAAACAAACTTTTACAAGCTTAAATAACGCAATATCTCATTCTTTTTCTTATGTTGGAAACTCAGATACCACTTATATAATTACTTTAATTGGTATAAACGAATGTGGTTATGATACCATGCAGAAAACATTAACAATTTACCCAAACACAGTTAATGCTTTTTTCAATATAGATACTTTATCAGGCTGCGCTCCTCTTTCAGTGCATTTAACAAATTATTCCACAGGCGGAGCTACTTATTCATGGAATTTTGGTGATGGCAATTTAAGCAATTTAGCAAATCCTTCACATATCTTTAGTGATCAGGGGCAGTATGTAGTAATGCTTGCTGTCAACAATGGTTGTAGTCGGGATACTACATATAGTGACACAATAACTGTAAACCCAACTGTTGGCGCTAATTTTTCCTTTACCGATAATATATGTAGCGGAGACACAGTATTTTTATTAAATAATACACCCAATATAGTAAGTTGCTCTTGGAACTTTGGTGATAATTCTCCCCTTAGCACTCTAACTAATCCTTTTCATTTATATAATAATGCCGGAGATTATCAAGTTACTCTTTCTGTAACTAATCAACTTTTGTGTTCTTCTGATATTACAATTCCTGTGCACATTAAATACACTCCAACTCCATTATTTACTGCAAGCCTAAATAGTGGATGCTCTCCATTATCTGTTCAATTTAGCAATATTACTGATAGCATTTCCTATAATACTTATATCTGGGATTTTAATAATGGCGTTACTTCTGTTTTGATTAATCCGATGAGCCAAACATTTGTTAACCCGGGGAATTGCGCTGACACAACCTTTATTGTATCATTAATTGCTAATCAAGCGAATTGCGTTGATACTTTTTATACAAACATTAATGTTTTCCCAAAACCTTCAAGTAATTTTATTACTTCCGATTCAACTTTCTGCAATTTTGGAGTATCTGAAAATGTTCAATTTTATCAAGAAGCAACTTGTGCAAATGAATTTCAGTGGTTAGTCGGAGATTCAATGGTTTCATCATCACTTAATCCTTCAATAATATTTCCAAACAGTAATACTTACAATGTTAGTTTGGTTGTATCAAATCACTACACTTGCATAGATACTGCAACAAAAATATACACAGTATATCCTGAATGGGAAGATAGTATTAATATTATAAACGAAAGCGGCTGTGAACCATTAGGCGTGATATTCCAATCTAATTATAACAATTTGATCTATCATTGGGAATTTGGAGATAATATCAGCTCATATCTACAAAATGATTATCATTTGTACAACGAAAGCGGATTTTATACTGTTAAAGTTCATGCAAGAGGCATAAGTGGTTGTGTTGACAGTTTAATATTAACTAACATAATTGATGTTTTCCCCAGAGCTATTGCTTCATTTACTTATGAAAATGCTCATATCCCACCTCCTAATAATGGTACTGTTATATTCGACAATAAATCTCAAAATGCTACATTGTTTACTTGGGATTTTGGCGATGGCACTATGTTTTACGGTTTTGATACTATTCACCGTTATTTGCATAATAAAGATTGTTCTGTAGTTTTAATTGCGAATAATCATTTTAATTGTCCGGATACTGCATATTCAAATGTAAATGTCGAATTTTTTCATGGTTTATTCATTCCAAATGCATTTGTACCATCCAATTCAAATATAAAAGTTCAAAATTTCCTCCCTATAGGAATTGGCTTAGAAACATATCATATATGGATTTACGATACATGGGGAAATTTATTGTGGGAATCAACTGCGCTTGACATTGAAGGTCGTCCATCTGAATTTTGGGATGGTAGAGTTTCGGGAAATTTATTACAAATGGACTCTTATGTTTGGAAGGCTACTGGTACTTTTAAAGATGGTTGTATCTGGACAGGTATGGATTATGGAGATGGCGTTCCATTAAATTATGGTACAGTTACAATAATTAAATAGATGATGAGAAAAATACGGCATTTTTGTTTACTGTTTTTGCTTTTTGAATCTTTTTTTGTAAAGGGGCAAGATCCGAGTTTCTCGCAATTTTATTTGAATCAATTATATTTCAATCCTGCTTTTTGTGGTTTATCAAGAGGGCTTTCAACTAGTTTTACTCATAGAATATTGTGGCCGAATTTACCAGGTAAATTTAATACCAGTAAATTTAGCGCAGATATAGATATTTCCAACAACACCGGCTTAGGTGGAGTAGGTATTATTGTAATTAGTGATATTGAAGGGAACAAATTTATTAAAACAAATACTTTTGGTATTCCATTTACCTCTAGAGTGAAGTTATCAGATAAAAGCATTGTTCAATTTGGAATTTCAACTTCAGTTATTTATAAATCAATTAACTGGGAGAAATTTGTTTTTGGTGATCAACTTGATCCCGTTGATGGTATAGCTGACCCAAGCAATGCTTCTGTCCCTTTCCATTCATCTATGATTTTTCCCGATTTTGGGACAGGATTCGTTTATGAATATCGTAATGCTCCTTTTAAACCTACACAAAGAAAAACATATATGATAAAATTTGGTATAGCAGCAAACCATATTTTTCAACCTGATTATTCGTTTCTGAATGCTAGTTCAAAATTACCTATTAAGTGGGTTGGGCATATAAATGGAGAAATACCATTAATTAACAATACTGATTTGATTATTGCTCCCGCTTTTATTTTTGAAAAACAAAAAAGCATGAAAACAATGTTTTTTGGTTCAAATGCATTGTGGCGCAATTTATTTGTAGGAGCATGGTATAGAGCATACACCAATGTTGATGCTCTTACATTTGTAGCAGGTTTGAAATTTGGCACTTTAACAAAGTCATATATATCATATAGCCACGACTTTACACTTTCAAAATTAATATCAGGCACAGGAGGTTCAAATGAAATAAATCTGACATATATAATTGATGAGAAATTAATATATGCTCTTGGTTTAGGAAATAAGAAAAAACCGCGTGCTTTCGTGGAACATTGCGCTGAATTTTAATTATTATATATTTGTAAAAATACGTTTATAATTTAGCATCCGTTGCTAATGTAATTACTAAATGTGTAGGATTTTATTAGTTTATATTTTTTATGAAAAAAACATTACTATTATATATTTGCTGTTTACCATTGTTGCTTTTCCCACAAAACTCAACGCAATACGAAGTAGGTTTGCCTTTGGTTAGGAACTATTCTCCTAAGGAATATAATGCTTTTTCACAAAACTGGGGATTTGCGCAAGATTCAAGGGGTGTTTTGTATTTCGCTAATGGTGACGGGCTATTGGAATATGATGGTTCGCATTGGAGAATTATTAAAATTACAAATAATTATACTGTTTTCTCTATTGCAATTGATAAAGAAAATATAATTTACGTTGGATCTACATCTGAATTTGGATATATCAATTCAAATAAAAAAGGAAAACTTAAATTTGTATCGCTATTAAATAAGTTTGCTCCACAAGACAGAAAATTTAATTACATAAGAAGTCTGTATGCTACCGAAGCAGGTATTTTT
>JAAXXA010000371.1 GCA_013334735.1 Bacteroidota bacterium | reverse complement strand
CTAAATTATCATTAAATATACATAATTAAAATTGCATAATAATCTTAAAATACTTGTCATCATTTTCCTGTTTTTATCTGTTTATATTGATAAAAATTATGGACAAAAAACGGGAAAAGTTGAAATTATTACTGAAGATGTACGAATAAATACTCTCCTCGAAAAACATATTGCTTTTAACGAAAATAAAGGTTGTATCAAAGGATTCAGGATACAAATATTTTTTGATTCAGGCAATAATTCCAAAAATAATGCAATAGGAGTAATGAATGAATTTAAAATAATACATTCAACTATTGGCGCATATCTTACCTTTCAGGAGCCAAATTACAAAGTAAGAGTGGGCGATTTCCGAACAAGAATGGATGCTCAGAGGTTTCTTCATAAGATTATCGAACAATACCCTAATGCTTACGTAGTTGTTGATAACGAAATAAATTTACCTAATCTGGAAGACGAAGACAGTCAATAAAGTTATGTGTCTTAAACAGGTAAACAGTAATCGGTAATCAGTATTCGGAAGACTTACTAATTGCCGATTACCCATTTTATCGTTTACTAAATTTACCGATCACCGATTACTTATTTTACCGATTACCGATTTTACTCTTAATACCTGTTTAAACAATTCAGATCTTCAAAGGCAACTTTTAGTCTTTCTACAAGAGTTTTTTCTCCTTCTCTAAGCCATGCGCGCGGATCGTAATATTTTTTATTAGGTTTGTCTTCTCCTTCGGGATTTCCTATTTGACCTTGTAAATAGCCTTCGTTTTTTTTGTAAAATTTCATAATCCCACTCCAATATGCCCATTGAGTGTCTGTATCAATGTTCATTTTGATAGCTCCATAAGAAATAGCTTCTCTTATGTCTTGTTGCGCTGATCCTGAACCTCCGTGAAATACAAAATTTACCGGTTTTTCGGAAGTATTATATTTTTTCTGAATAAAATCCTGTGAATTTTTTAAAATCTTAGGTTGAAGATGAACATTTCCAGGTTTATAAACCCCATGGACATTTCCAAACGATGCTGCAATGGTGAAATTGGGACTTATATTCATAAGTGTTTCATAAGCTAATGCTACATGTTCGGGCTGTGTATAAAGTTTTGCATTATCAACACCTGTATTATCAACACCGTCTTCTTCGCCTCCTGTAACACCAAGTTCAATTTCGAGTGTCATCCCGATTTTGCTCATGCGTTCCAGATATTTTTTACAAATAGCAATATTTTCCTGAAGTGGCTCTTCGGACAGATCAAGCATGTGTGAACTGAAAAGAGGTTTCCCGTTTTTTTGATAATATTTTTCTCCTAAGTCTAACAGCCCGTCAATCCAAGGAAGAAGTTTTTTAGCAGCATGGTCAGTATGAATTATTACAGGAACGCCATACAAAGCAGCAATATTATGAATATGTTCAGCGCCCGAAGCTGCGCCTGTTATAGCGCATTTTTCGTTTTCGTTTGAAACGGACTTACCTGCATAAAATATTGCGCCACCATTCGAAAACTGAATGATAACAGGAGAGTTAACAGCTTTTGCTGCCTCCATTACTGCATTTATTGAATTTGTTCCAACTACATTTACTGCCGGAAGAGCAAATTCATTTTTCTTTGCAATGTTGAAAACTTCTAAGAGTTCTTTCCCTGAAACAACTCCCGGAGCAATTTTATCGGATATTTTTTCTGACATATTGTTTGTTTTTTAGTGTTTTAAGTTTTAGGGTACTTCAACAAAATTAAATATAAATTTTATAAATGGGTATTAAATATTTAAGTTATTTGAGAAATTAATTAACTCCGAAAAAGTTGTATTTGAAATAATTTTAAAAATTTGCCACAGATTACTCAGATTATCACAGATTTAATTTAAGAAATGAGTACAATCAAAGTTGTCAAATTATTTATACAACCTTGATAAACAATAATCGGAATTTTTATTTTTAATAATGCTAGTGGAGGTGGCATTGTAGATTTAAATTTTGGATTTAGCGTAACATTCGGTAGCAGAAAAGCTTTTTATTTTTTGTCTTTCAAAATAACCAAAAAAAATAAAACATCATTTATATATGTAAAACTTTTTGTATTTTTGTAAAAAGTTTAACATATATGTAAAATGAAAAACCAGCATTTATTACCAAAAGATATCATTGAGCGCAAAATGTATTTGGAAAACGCTATTTCTTATATTGGTAAAGATATTGTCAAAATATTTATCGGTCAGCGAAGGGTAGGCAAAAGTTATATCCTATATCAATTGATGTCGTATATTGAAAAAAACAAAACCCACTCCAATATTGTTTATATAAATAAAGAGCTTTCAGAATTTAGAAATATAAGCAATCATGATGATTTGATTGACTATGTTAAATCGTTTGAAAAAAAAAGTAAAAATTATTTATTTATTGATGAAGTACAAGAAATTAGCGGTTTTGAGAAAGCATTAAGAGCATTACTTGCTTCTAAAAAGTGGGATATTTGGTGTACAGGCAGCAATGCTGAATTGCTTTCTGTAGATATTGCCGGTATTATGAGCGGACGTTCAATCGAAATTCCTGTAAATACTCTTTGCTACAGTGAGTTTTTAACTTTTCATAAACTTAAGCCCTGCAGTAATTCTTTGAATTTATTTATAAAATATGGTGGTTTACCTTATTTACATAATCTGGAATTATCAGATAATATTGTTTATGAATATTTAAGAGGAATTTATTCAACAATACTTTATAAAGATATAATAGCAAGGCATCATGTGCGAAATACCCGGTTTGTAGAAGATTTGGTTAGTTTTATAGCAGATAATACAGGTTCGCAGGTTTCTGCAAAAAAAATTAGTGATTTTCTTAAATCGCAGAAAATTAATATAGCTCCCGTTAGAGTGATAGAATATCTACGGTTTTTATGCGATGCTTGCTTCCTGATTAAAATACCTAGAGCTGACTTGCAAGGGAAAAGAATATTTGAAATAGGTGAAAAATATTATTTTAAAGATATAGGTTTGAGAAATGCAATAGGAGGTTACAAACCGCAGGACATAAATAAAATAATTGAAAATATAGTTTTACTACACATGTTATACAACGGATATAAAGCATATACCGGTTCTTATGGCGCTAAAGAAATAGATTTTGTTTTTGAAAAAAATCAAAAAAGAATATACATTCAGGTTGCTTACCTGATAAGCGACCAAAAGGTATATGAGCGGGAATTTGGCAATCTGAAGTTGGTTGATGACAATTATCCTAAATATGTTGTTAGTATGGATGCCATTAATTTAGGTGATGACAAGGGTATTACACATATTAAATTGGAAGATTTTTTATTAATGAGTTTCTAAAATTACCGAACTATTGCAATAATAAAGACGGCTATTATATATCCGTGACTATCTGCCAAATCCGCGTTCGCCATGGCGAATCTGCGTTGCTATTTCTTAGGAATCTCTTTTTCTTTAGAATCGGGCGTTTCGCTTATTTTTTTACCTTTTTTATATGTTACCTGATAGATAATTGTTCCTTTATCATCCCAGTAAGTCCATTTGCCTTCTTTGTAGCCATCAATGTTAGAGCCTTCTGCCGATTTTACTCCGTTTGCATAATATGAAGCCCATTTTCCGTTAGGGACACCATTTGAGAATTGTTGTTCTTTATAAACAACTCCTTTTGTATCATAAAAAATCCAGTATCCTTCTTGCTTTCCGTTTTTGTAAGCGCCCGACTCTTGATTTAAACCGGTTTCATACCATTTGGAATTTGCTCCATTCAACACATCATCTTTAAAGTAACATTGTGTCATCTTAGCTCCGTTATCGTACCAATATGCGTAAGAACCGTTTTTCAGATTGTCCTTGTAATAAATTTCATATTTTTTTGTGCCGCTCTCATAATACCCTGTCCAA
>JAAXXA010000370.1 GCA_013334735.1 Bacteroidota bacterium | reverse complement strand
AATGAATAAGAAAATGTACAGGTGTTTAATAAAAGTTTGCAGTCGGCAATCAGCAGTTGGCAATCTGCAGTTCGCAAGATATTGTATTTTCAATATAAAACAGACTTGAACTTTAGGCACTTTTTACTGAATTTTAGCAGATTTGCGATAGCAAAAATGCTTAGATTCAATTATACTGAGCGATAGTCGAAGTATAAGTACTCCAAACTTTAGACACTTTTTTAATAACATAAAATGGATAACATTACCACAGCAATAAAACTAATTCCTCTCGAGCACTACGTGTTTCTATGCTTTGCTTTGTTTTCCATAGGAGTATTTGGCATATTATTCCGCAGAAATACTATTGTAATGCTGATGTGTATTGAACTTATGCTAAATTCTGTTAATCTTTTATTTACTGCATTTTCGGCATACAGGTCGGATGCAGCCGGACAGGTTTTTGTTTTTTTTATTATGGTGGTAGCAGCTGTTGAAGTAGCTGTAGGGCTTTCAATTCTTGTAATGATGAAACGCAATGTCAATTCGGTTGATGTTAATTTATTAAACAAATTAAAAAATTAAACATGCTTGCAAATTCATGGCTCGTATTATTGTTTCCTTTGCTGGGTTTTTTAATAACCGGCATTGGATATAAACGCCTGTCAGCCTCATTTTGCGGGGTGTTTGCAAGTTTAATGGTGTTTGCATCATTCTTATATTCTCTAATTCTATTTATTGGTTTTAAAAATGGTGATTCTGTTGCAAGCATTGTCAATTTTGCCGACTGGATAAATTCAGAAAAATTAAATATCTCTTTTGGTTTTATGATAGACCCGCTATCACTTACAATGATGATGATAATCACGGGAGTGGGCTTTCTTATTCATGTTTTTTCAATAGGATACATGCACAATGATTTGCGTGTAAATACTTATTTTTCACAACTCAACCTGTTCACATTTTCGATGTTGCTTTTAGTTATGAGCTCAAACTACTTACTTATGTTTGTAGGTTGGGAAGGCGTTGGCTTATGTTCATATCTTTTGATTGGATTCTGGTATCGCGAAAAAGCATTTAATAATGCAGCCCGCAAAGCATTTATAATAAACCGAATTGGCGATCTTGGTTTTATTATTGGCTTGATTGCCATGTTTACATGTTTTCATTCACTAGATTTCACAAGTGTTTTTACACAAACTTTAAAATTTGAAAGTGGAAATACAATAATTACATTTATAACACTTATGTTGTTTTTGGGAGCTATCGGGAAAAGCGCTCAAATTCCTTTATTTACGTGGCTTCCTGATGCAATGGCCGGTCCAACGCCAGTTTCGGCGCTTATTCATGCTGCTACTATGGTTACAGCTGGAGTTTATCTTATAGCTAGAAGCAGCGCTCTTTTTATATTATCGCCTGTAACAATGAATTTAATACTTATTGTAGGAATTGCGACAACTTTGCTTGCTGCTTTTATTGCTCTTATGCAAAATGACATTAAAAAAGTACTTGCATACTCTACAATCAGTCAGCTTGGATATATGTTCGTTGCTCTTGGATTAAGCGCATTTACTTCATCAGTGTTTCATCTAACTACTCACGCGTTTTTTAAAGCATTGTTATTCCTTGCAGCCGGGAGCGTTATCCATGCATATAAAGGAGAACAGGACATACGTAAAATGGGCGGAATTAGGAAAACCTTACCCTTGACATATATTGTTTTTTTTACAGGAGTCTTAGCCATTTCAGGGATACCGCCTTTTTCAGGCTTCTTTTCAAAAGACGAAATTTTAAGCGCGGCATATCAATCAAATATTTTTATTTGGCTGCTTTTGGTTATTGGCGCAATGCTTACATGCTTCTATATGTTTCGCTTACTCTTTTTGGTTTTTCATGGTTCAAACAGAGGAGATACTTTAGATATTCCTAAACAGAAAAAAGTAATGACTATACCCCTGGTAATGCTTGCCATTCTTTCCTTTGCAGGAGGCTTTTTAAATATTCCCGAATTATTTGGCGGCAATTTTAATTTCACAAACTTTCTGAAATCATCTGTTTACGGTAATTTTTTCAAAAATGAGCAACTTCATTCAGATCAAACTGAAATTATACTACTTTTAACAGTTCTATCCTTAAGTTGTATTACAATATATTTTGCATATCATAAATATATCATTAAACATATCATTCCGGAACCAGATTCAGTTCAGAGAAAACTTATACCAAATGTTATTTACAGGAAATTTTATGTTGATGAATTATATTATTCAATAATTATTAAACCTTATAATTGGATTGCAGATAAAATGCTTCCTGCAATTGAAAAACATTTTATTGATTTTGTTGTAAACAGTATAGGTGTAGTTACTATGGCTGTTGGAAACAGGCTTCGGCTTATACAAACCGGAAATATTGGTTTTTATATGTTTATAATGGTAGCTGCAATTATTACTTTTATTGCAGCTATTGTATGGTTTTAAATTTATATAAAAAAATCACTATTGTCCGACAAAAATTAACCTATATGCCTATGACTACTGATTTTGCTGATATTTTGCAACAGGTCGCCCCGATGGGGCTATTATTTGATTAAACAACATATTTTTTATAAACAGATTGTCCCTCTGGGACAAAAATTTTACAACTCCGTAGGAGTTAGCTGTTTATAAAATCAACAATATAAACATATTTATAAGCTCCATAGGAGCGTCCTGAATTAATCGAACAACAATGAAAAAAAAATAAATGCTAACACTTTTATTAATATTAATACCACTGTCAGGCGCTCTGTTACTGCTGTCAATAAAAAATGAAGCAGTTATTAAAAGAACCGCTTTATTTGTTTCGCTTTTGCAGCTTGCCTTTACACTTTACTTGTTTTTTAATTTCAACAATATTTGCTACTGCAAGCTTTCCCTTAATATACAATGGATCTCATCGTTGGGAATAAATTTTCATATAGCGCTCGATGGGATTAGCTTGTTGTTGGTTCTTCTTACAAATATCTTAAGTCCGATAATAATTTTAGCAGGATTTGAAAGAAAACAGATAAAAGTAAAATTGCTGTATGCTCTAATATTGCTGATGCAATCGGCTCTTATTGGTGTTTTTGTTTCGCTGAATGCAATTCTTTTCTATATTTTTTGGGAACTTGCGCTTATTCCAATATATTTTATAGTGTTAATTTGGGGAGGTGAACGCAGAAATGCAATTACTCTTAAATTTTTTATTTACACTCTTCTTGGCAGCCTGTTTATGCTGTTGGCATTCATTTTTTTGTATAAATTAACTCCTTCGGGTTCGTTCGAATTAAATGAATTTTACGCATTGAATATTTCCAAACAAAATCAAAGTTTGATATTCTTTTTTATGCTTTTGGCATTTGCAATAAAAATGCCTTTATTCCCTTTCCACACATGGCAACCCGACACATACACCACTGCGCCTACACAAGGCTCAATGCTGCTTTCGGGCATTATGCTTAAAATGGGAATTTATGGAGCCATACGCTGGCTGCTTCCTGTAACGCCTATTGCTGTTGCACAATGGGGAAATATTGTAATAATATTTGCAATAAGCGGTATTGTGTATGCATCATTTTTAGCGTTAAAACAAAAGGATTTAAAAATGTTAATTGCATATTCTTCTATTGCTCATGTTGGTCTGATGGCAGCCGGAATATTTGCAGTTAATATATATTCATTACAGGGTGTTATCATTCAAATGTTCGCTCACGGAATATTTGTTGTCGGGTTATTTTATGTTGCCGATATTATCGAAAACCGCACTAATACGCGACAAATTGATGCATTAGGAGGTATCCGAAACAAAGCAGGTAATTTTACTATTATGTTTTATATTATTTTACTAGGCAGCATTGCTCTTCCGATTACCAATAGTTTTATCGGTGAATTTTTTCTT
>JAAXXA010000369.1 GCA_013334735.1 Bacteroidota bacterium | reverse complement strand
AACGAAAAACGAACCCTTCGACTACGCTCAGGGGAACAAACGAAAAGTGAAATCTTCGTTTGGCTCGATTGCGATCTACGCAATTATGCTTAGAGAGACAAGTTAGCGAAGTAAATATTACACTTTTTGCTGGTATAAATGTTCTTTTTGGTATCATCATGGAATATTTTAAATTTTATAATTACATGAATATGTAGATAAATAATATATTTATGAATACAACTAACAAAGATAATAAGATGTTAATATTTTAACAAATATTTTTTGATAAAAAAGGAAATAAGCTTTATGAATGAGAGTTTTTTGAGAATGAATGAGAAAAAGGAATTAAAGAATTTGAATTAATATCTATCCTTCTGCTTCCCATATAAAATTGACTGTTCCCGATGGAGAACCCACTCCAATAGACCAAGTTAAAGTGATATTTGTTGCATCAACCGTAATTGAAGCTCTACAGTAATATGATGACGTTTGGTAATAAACAAAAACAATATATCCATTACCAGAAAGGGAATTTCCGTTACTATATATCGTTTTGCCCAAATAAGCTGCTGTTGTTCCATCAAATGTACCAACAGATTCCGATATAGGCGCTCCATTTACGTTACAAGCTGCTGTTATCGTTACCAATTTAGGCACCTTTCCTAAACCGTGTGGGATTGTTTGTGTTCCTGTTTGTGAAACACCACGTGAAGAAGAACCAACTTTTGTAGTGTAGCTTGCTAGCGTACTGCCACCAACGGTAAGCGTGCCAGAGATGTTGGCATTTCCATTAACATCCAATTTATAGCCGATTCCCGGTGTTATCGTTCCGATGCCGACATTTCCGGTTGTATGGTTTATTACAAAAAAAGGTGATGTAAAATTTGCATCTGTAGCCTGTCCCTGACCAATAGCAAAATCACATGTATTATAAACAGTACCTATTGACCATGGAAATTCTCCATAACGTGTAATATTAATATACTGACCCGATAAAGCTGATTGTGTGATAGCGATAGAACCATTATATCCGTTGTCATTTGAAACCCCCACAGGAGCAATAGTAAATTTTCCCTCAATATCTAAATTTGCAGTAGGACTAGTTGTGCCAATACCAATGTTTCCACCGTTTAAAATTGTCATTCTTGGAGTAGGATACGAAGAAGTACCGACAGGAGTAGTGTAAAATGTGATTTTGCCGGGAACCGTTCCATTAGCAGGGGTGCCGTCGGCAGATAAATATATTTCTCCGGCATTTTGCCAATTGCTTCCGTCATACCCCAAACCAATTAATCTAAGCAACCCATCACCATTATTTATTGAACCTGGAGAACTTAAAGAACCTCTGGCTTTGCGAAGCCCAATATAACTGGGTTCTGCATCGTTAGAGTAAGAATAATAATTGTCCGTAATTCTGGCACCATCATTTATTTTAGAAATAGAAGATCCGACAATTTCCAACTTAGCGCTTGGTGTAGAAGTGCCGATGCCGACGTTACCGCCTGCATTATAAATATTACTACTATTAGTTACCCATTGAGAACCATCCCAATAAGTTGTATTTCCTGTTGCGGAACCTGCACCCAATAATCCGGTAACGCCTGTTGCTCCTACCGAACCATCTGCGCCTGTTGCCCCCTGAGGACCAATAGCCTGTATCCATTGACTTCCATTCCAGTAATAAAATCCGGCAGGCGAAAGACCGCTTGTACCAAGGTTATACACCATAAGACTTGTAGCCAATGGTTCAACAAAACCGCTTACATCAGTGATGGAACTTAATGAAACACGCGGAATAAGAATTCCCTGCCTGCTTCCTGTTGCCCCTGATGGTCCTGTTGCTGAACAGGATACATCTAACATTGCAGAATTATCGGCTGCGACACCTGTGGAATTTATAGCTGCGCCTCCTATCTGCGCATGAGAGTTAAAAGTTTGAAAAATAAAAACAAGGCACAAGGCATAAGGCACAAGGCACAAGAGATATGTTTTTTTTGTTTTCATAGTTATATGGTTATTAGGTTAATGGTATTCGGTATTCGGTATTCGATATTCAGTAAAACTCATAATTGGTTAACTCCCTTTTTCACTTATGCCTTTGCCTTGTCAACTTATTACTTTTCACTTCTTCGCTTCCATATTTTTAACAATTAATTGTCCTATTTTTTTATTAAGCTTGAAATTTATCAGTTTACGCTTCTAGCAATTTCATACCAATTTGTTCCATCACTAACAAGTGTTAAGGTGTCAAATTGGGTATAACCGAAAGTTGCCCCACCTTGTAATTTCATAGCCCCTGATGTTCCAACCGAACCAGATTGGATATTGCCACTAGCATTAAATTTCAAAATAATAATTGTACCCGCTGGTTTAATGGTTATAAATGAAATCGTTGTAGTTCCGGTTATGTCAAAGAAATTACCATCAGTCCCCAAAGTAATTGTAGTAGCCGATGCAACATCTGCACCTTTACTTGATCTAAATGTTCCATTAACATCTAGCTTTGTCTGCGGACTAATTGTTCCTATACCGACATTGCCACTTCCTTGAATAACTAGCTTCGGTGTTCCTAGGTATCCAACAAAAATGAAATCTCTAAGCGCATCACTACGAGTTTGGAAAACCATATTGTCGTAAGCATCGAAAGGATATGTACCTCCTGTACTTGTACGATAGATGCAGGGTTGTAAACTACTTGTGTAAGCAGTATTAGTTCCAGTAAAACCAACATCTCCATTTACCTGCAACTTATATAAAGGTGTGGTTGTACCGATACCAACATTTCCGCCGTCCGGATTTAATGCAAGTGTTGATTCGGCGCCTAAAGGAGCAGAGTATGCCTGAATGGATTGTGCAGTACCGTCAATACGTATTCCCTGATTAGTCCCAGTTCCCTGAACAAAAACATTTCCATTTAACCCGGAAAAATAAAGCCAATCTACGGTCTTAATTATATTACCAGTTAGTTTTATACTTCCTGCAATATCCAATTTTTGTGCAGGGGTGGTTGTTCCTATACCGACATTGCCACCCTCTAAAATCGTTATTCGCGAGAGATTTGCTGTTTCTTCATAAATTGAAAAAGTTGCCGCCGTACCAACTCCCGCACCAGCCTGCCATGCATGATTAGTTGTAGGAACATATCTGATTGAAGCCTCCGCGCCAGAACCGGTTAGCCTTATCTGATTTGCAGCACCGCTTATTTCCAGTTT
Source organism: Bacteroidota bacterium (assembly GCA_013334735.1). Lineage (GTDB taxonomy): Bacteria > Bacteroidota > Bacteroidia > Bacteroidales > CG2-30-32-10 > JAAXXA01. The sequence goes on along the minus strand of JAAXXA010000369.1, from coordinate 715 downwards.
GTTATTTGGGGAAGTAGTTCCGATGCCGACATTGCCGCCATTAATTGTAATACCACTATTGGTGTTATCCCACAAATTAAGTTTTCCCTGAGTATTATTTATAAACATTGTAGTTCCAGCCCCATTACCTACATCATTGCAATTCCATTGAATATATGCTTTATCTACACCTGCAACCTGATATGCATTATACGCGATATTTCCGGCAGCTGTATTAAATTTTGCAACATAACCGGCATTGGAATTATAAACTTCTAATTTTGCCCCGGGTGCAGTTGTTCCGATGCCTATGTTACCTCCGTTATGATAGAGATTTGTGCTTGAAACCCAGTTTGATCCATTATGATACAACGTAGCGCCTGTTGTCCCGGATGGCAGAGCTGTGCCACTTCCTGTTTGATCTGTAACCAGTATCACATTACCGCTTCCATCAAGAGACAATACTTTGCCACCGCCAACTCCAACTCCTGATGAAGAATTGAATAGTGTAAATTTAAGTCCTGAAAGTGCTGATGAACCGCTATTCAACTCGAATCTGGCACTCGGTGACGATGTACCGATACCAACTCTGCCGGCACCATCAATTATCATCCGTTCTGTATTGACTGTCCCAAATCGCAAATTAGCGCCATATTCAAAATCAATAAATTGACTATCTGTTCCAGCAAATTTATGAACAAATTTATGACCGATACCAGAGGCTGTCCAATAATTG
>JAAXXA010000368.1 GCA_013334735.1 Bacteroidota bacterium | reverse complement strand
ATTAAGATAAGAAGCAGATAGAGTTGGGATAGTCAATTTAATAGGAGCAGGAATGGTCTCTGGAAAATTTTCAAGGAATATATGATTCTTAATACTGTCAGCAGGAATACGACCTATAGCGCCATTTACTATATATCCAAGTTGCATATTTCCGCCATATTCGCCAAGAGCCAAACCTTTACATTTAATAAATACACGTTGACCAAGTTTGTAAGTATTGTAAAGGAGTTTTTGCTCAATTTGAATTTGGAGACCAGCATTATCGTCTTGAATGATAATTTGTTTATAAAAGTTTCCTGTTGAATCATTGGCAACAACTACACCCTGAACAATTACATCTGTAGTAATGGATTCAAGCCCTCCTGCAGTATGCATGGCTATCAACTGAGGAATAGTTGTATTTGAAGAAAAGTCAACATGAGGAACTATAATAACAGGTGCATCGAAATCGCCTTTTACACAGCTACCAAAGAATGTAATTCCTGATAAGATAAAAAAGCCTGCAATAATTTTGTTTAATTTGTTCATAGTTTATAATTTGAAAATTTGAAAATGTGTCAATTTGAAAATGTGTTAGTGTGTTATTCTGAAAAAATGGTAATCTGTATTCAGTAATCAGTAATCGGTAATCGGTATTCGGTATTCGGTATTCGGTATTAGGCACTTCGAGAACCTCAGTGCCCGAAATGGTAATCTGTATTTTGCCCTTGTTCCTTATGCCTTTTATTTTATTAATTAAATCCTAACTTGTAAGTTTAAGAAAAATGTTCTTCCAAGTCCGTAAAAATATTTAGAGTGAAATTTATTAGGTGCTTCAAGCACAAAGCGCATATTTTCATAACCGTTTGTAACTAATTTCTGGTTATCAAGAATGTTGTTTACGCTAAAGTTTAAGTTAATGAAATATTTTTTATAATAAATTGATTTACCAAGAGAAGCATCAAGAGTAAAGCCTCCATCTAATTTTTCCTGTTTAGTATAAGTAATAATATTTGGATCGTCAGGGTATAATCCTGAAAGAGCCTCGGAAGTTCTTCTTTCAGGGTTGAAATCAAGATACATTTTATCAAAATAATTCAGATTAGCATTAAAAAACCATAGTTTTGGGTGAGCATACTTAATTCCAAGTGATGCGGCGTTCTGAGGTGTTCCGCTAACGTAGAAATTTTTCTGATAGATAGTATGTGGAGTACCCAGTACAAAGTCATTTTCAATAGTTACAATACCTGTTGGTCTTGAAGTATATCGGAAATTTCCAAGAGAGCCAACAGCAATAACGCTAACGGTGCTTGTAGCTTTAATTTCAGCGCCCAATTCGACACCTTGATGAACTTTATCAATACCTGTCATTGAAAGGTTAACAAAAGTGGATAAATCGTCAGCATAATAATTTATAATTTTAACCCCGTCGTAATACATTGTTTGGTATGCAGTAAGCCGTATATTCAAACTTTGAGTTTTCATTATATAACTGATATCACCTGAAGCAATTTTTTCGCTTGTTAAATTCGGAACCATTACAGATGTTATGGATGGGAATAAATATGCATCTCTTACGAAAGGAGCTCTTGTTAGATATCCAATATTTCCAACCAAATAGTGATGTCCGCTTATTTTGTATGTAGCGCCTGCTTTTACAGCATAATTTAAGAAATTATTTTTTTCAGAATTGCCATAAGAGCCAATAGAATCACGACCGTTAGCCATATTTCCTTTTCTCCAGAATTGAGTAGCCGAAATATTGCCGGCAGCAAATAATTCAAGTTTGTTAAAACTAAATTCTGCCTGTGCCCATAGTAAACCTGAATTTACATAAGTATTATAATCATATCCAAATTTATCACCTACTTTTACTATATGGTTTGGATTTAAAAGGTTGTTTTGTAATTTAGTTGTATCACCTTTAAAATCACGCTCTGCAAATTGGTCAATATCCATCCATCCAGAACCACCAAGTAAATCGGTAACAACTTTAAAGTGATATCCTGTATATTTGTTTAATTCAAGCCCACCGGTAATTATAGTTTTTTCAGTTGGTTGAAAATTTAATAAGGAGCTGAAGCTAATTTGTGAGTGATCATTTCTTTTGTCTTCCGCAATATAGTTAGCCGTTTTGCCTGCTAAACTTCCAAGGGCATTAATTTGATAAAGTTTATCCCAATTTATTTGTCTTACATTAACATCGTTTTTCCATGAATCTGTAATATTAGCAACAAGAATAGGATCTGCTGCCACATCAGGATAAGCAGATTGATAACTTGGTAAGTTTCGGTAATAATCAGGGCGTGGATCTGGTGCATTATACCAGTTTAAATTAGATGTGGCATTTTTACCAAATGAGTAACCCAAAGAATTAGAAAGTTTAGTTTTAGAATTAATATTCCAGTTATGATTTAAGATAGTCATAGGTTCGTGAAAATTCTTAACCTTAGCATTACGTTTTTCTCCGTTTTGGTATCCCCAGTTAGGGTTATAATAATTTGTTCCAAGAATATCATAAGCTTCTTGAGTTCCTGCGGCTTGCGCACCTCGTTTAGTAGGTGAGCCATAAATAGTTAATCCTATGCTGTGCTTATTATTAATTTTCTTTTCGGCAGCTCCAAAATATGAATATGAATCATAAAAAGTACCTTCAACAAATCCTTCATTACCCCATCTGCGTGATCCGCTGAATGTAAAAGCCCAGTTGTTTTTCATTAAGCCTGTTGAGTATGTGTACATAATACGATTTGTATATGATTTATCCGACATAGAATAGGATAATTTATTCTGTTTTCTTTGTAAAGAAGCTCTTGTAATAATGTTAGTTGCTCCTCCAATAAACCCAAACCCAAAACGTGCCGGAGATAATCCATTTACTGATTCTTTGTTACGCATTGCATCATTCAAACCACCCCATTCTGACCATGAAGGACGACCATTTTCGGGATCATTAACTGTTATTCCATTCATATAAACGGATGCGTCATCCGAATCGTAACCTCTCATGCGGAAATAAGCGGCGCTAAGCGTGTAGCTTGCAGTATTTATAAATACATCTGTTCCGGAATGAAGAAGTCCTGAAACATTTTGACCTTTATTTTCATCATCAAAATCAAGCGCGGAAACACTAACTTCCGCAACTCCTGAATTTGCATTATTGGTTGAATCTGATACTGTGCCCGGAACTTTGGTATTCTGAGCCTGTAATGTAGCTGTTGCGTAAATAAACACAATAAATAATAATAATCGCCTCATTTGATTTGTTTTAAATTTTAATTACGCAAAGTTATAAAATAAGTTGTAATACAATGAATTATTATAAATATTTTATTATTTAAACAGGAACGAATGCTAAATAAAGAATCGTATTTGTAGATGAAATTTAGATATATTTAAATGAAAGTTATTATGTATGATACTAAAAAGTTTTTAATTTTTATAATTTATTAGAAGAGTGAAAAAAAAATTCATAAATTTTTTGGTAAATAAAAAAATATATTTAATTTTACCAAATGGTTAAACCGGGTTGTTAAAAAATAAGTGCCTAAAGTTTGGAGTGCCTAAAGTACTTGGAGTTGATGAAGTTTAAAGTGAAAAATAGAGGCTAAAAAAATGACTGAAAAATTAATTCTCAAAGCGGCAAAAAAAGTATTTATTGATAAAGGTTTTGATGGAGCCCGTATGCAGGAGATAGCTGATTTGGCGGGTATAAACAAAGCTTTGCTTCATTATTATTTCAGAAGTAAAGAAAAAATGTTTGATGCGGTATTTGAGGATGTATTTATGCAGTTTTTGCCAGAAGTTACAGAAGTTATGAACTCGGAAATAACGCTTTTTGATAAAATAAAAACTTTTGTAGATGTTTATATCACTGCTTTATTAAAAAATCCTCATATACCTATTTTTGTATTGCATGAGTTAAGCCGT
>JAAXXA010000367.1 GCA_013334735.1 Bacteroidota bacterium | reverse complement strand
TTCGGAAGGTGCAATTGTTGGTTGGTCTTTTCAAAAAACTATGCCGGTTGTAAATAAAATACAAATTTCGGACCGTTCAGTTCTGACTCCAATACCCTCAATTTATCAAGCAGGACAGTGGGTGTATAGTCCAGCAGGGGTGCCAATGTCAATACTAACCGGTAAATTAGCAGTAGATAAAATATTAAAAAAAAAGTGTTGTTAATACTTAATACGAAAGCCTAACCGGCGATATATTTTATTGCCGAGTCAGTGACGGTTAAGAAATTTGCTATTGATGAAATTGATAGTTTTATTTATACCGACACAATGAATTTTGAAGATTACCAAAAAAATATTTTGGTAAAAAGAGCTGCAACAACGAAATCATAACAGCAGCTTGCTGTCAATTAGGTTTTATTCTGATAAAAATCGGTAGATGATCTGAAAATTCGAAATTTGTAGGAATAGTTTTATTTTCCAATACTTCAAGGTTAGGTGAAACAGCAAAGTAATCAATAATAGTAGTTTTAGTTACGCCTTTTCTATATGGTTCATTTACGTTTCGGCATGTTGGCAATGATGGATCGAATATTATTTTCCAATGGGGCGGCAGGAAATTTTTGTCGAGTGCAGGACCTGCAATAAATTTATTTTCGGCAGTAACTATTTTTTTTAAATCAAAATTAGGAGGATTTCTATTCCAGTCTCCTGCTACCACTACATAGTTACCTTTTTCGTATTCATCCAGCATAATTGCTTTAAGCACGTATCCTTCGATTTCCCTTAGTTCTACTGCATCATTATAAGCAGAATTATGTGTATTAAGCACTATTAAGAATTTTCCTCCGGGCATTTTAAATTTAGTGTATATAAGACATCTATCATGAAAAAATATTTTTTTAGGCCATGGATAATTGCTGCAATATGAGTAGCGCCAAGCTTCGGCAGACGATATTTTTGATAAAGTAATCATACCTGATATTACACTACCCATCGGCGAATTCCATGGAAAAGGCACAAAATTAACATCGTAATTTTTAGCAAAAACAGAGGAGTAATTTGGTAAAAACTGATTTATAAGATTTGCTTCATTAGTGTAATAGCTTCGTCTGGCATTAGTATCAACTTCCTGTAACAATATCATATCTATCGTATCATTTTTTGCAAGAAAATTCAAAACACCATTCAAATATTTTTGAAAATATTCCTGTGATGGTCTAGTCATTTTGCCACCTTCATAAAAGAAATCCATATTTTTTCCGAGTCCGCAATAACCTATGTTCCAACTTAAAATTGTGATAACACTATCGGCAGGAGTATCAAAGTAAGCTTTTCCTTTTGCTTGTAATTTTTCTTTAAGGGGAGGCTTGTAATCTGTAAGAGTTTCATTAATAATTACAATGCCAACATACAAACTCAATGCAATTAGCAGATAAAATATAATGAAGATAAAAATTTTAAGTATTTTTTTTAGAATCATTGAGATAAGTTTGTAAAGTTCTTAAAGTTTATAAAGTTCTTAAAGTTTTGCTTTACACTTCATAACTTTCTACTTTATAAACTTTCTACTTTTTTATTTCAATCCGGAAATTGCTTCATGGATGTTATAAATATGATCTGCCATTTTTTCGGAAGCTGATATTAAGTCGGCGTAAATAACTCCACTTTTATTATCGTATTCAGGAGATGCAGCCATTTCGAAATGTTCTTTCATCATATCATTTCTCAATTTATCAATTCTGAGTTCAAGTAACTGCGCTTTGTTAATGGAAACTTTGTCGTAATCATTTTCCAGATTTTCAATAAGCACATCAAAGGCTTTATATAATAAATCGTACATTTTTTTAAGGTTTTCGCGTTGTTCATCCGTGAATGAGATATTTTCCTTTTTTTTACGATTTAAACTTTTTGCCATGTGGAAAGTGGAATCGCCAATATTTTCCAATTCTTTAGCCATGCGCTGAATTGATTTTACTTTTTTCAATCCTTTTTCGCTCAGTTCACCCTGATAGATTTGGTTAAGATATTTATTAATCTCTTCTTCTACCCTGTCCATCATGTCTTCTTGAATTTTTACTTTTTCAAAAAGTCCTGCAAATTTTTTTTCATCTTTTTCTATAAGCATTTCAGGAATAAGACTAAAAATTTTGCGCCCTCTTCTGGAATAAGAAACTATTTCTTTTTTGGCTTCAAGAAAAGTAAGTTCGGAAGATGAAAATTGAGAGCCAATATATTTCAAAGTATATGCTTCGTCGGCTTTGCTTTTGGTAGGAATAATACTTTCCGTAAGTTTTGCAATTAGAGGAATAAAACCTGCAAGAATAATTGTATTTGTAATATTGAATAAAGTATGGAATACAGCAAGCCCTAAAGGCATGGCAATATATTCTGACAAAGGGTGATTACCCTGAATGGATTCGGTAATAAAATCAGTAACATTTAAAAATATTTTAAAAAATGCAAATACTAAAATTACGCCTGTTATATTGATTAAAGTATTTGATAATGCAGTTCTTTTTCCAAAAACATTAGCTGCCAATGCTGCAATATTTGCAGTAACAGTAGTGCCAATATTTGCCCCAAGAATTATAGCTGCGCCTATTTCGAAAGATAAGTATTTATTACTGCACATTACTATTGCTAATACTATAACAGCGCTAGATGAACGTATTAAGGCAGTTATTATCAAACTTAAACAAAAAAACAAAATTATTGTTCCAAAACCATTACCCGAAAAATCAATAAGAGTAGTAATTATAAAAGAATAATGATGAAAATTAAGAAAAAGAAAATTAAGAAAATCAATACCTGCAAACAAAAGCGCAATGCCTATTCCTACTTCGCCCCAACATTTTCGTAAATTATTTTTTGAAAACAGTAATGGAAAAGCAAGTCCTATCAAAGGTAGTGCTATAATACCCATTCCTGTATTTAATCCGAAAGCAGAAATTAACCATATTTTTAATGTTGCTCCAATATTGGCGCCCATTATAACTCCAATTGATTCGGATAATGATAACATTCCTGAATTCACAAAACTAACAGTAATAACAGATACAACCGATGAAGCTTGAACAATTGCTGCAATTAAGAATCCGCCTGATATAGCTTTGAACCTTGATGATGCCATAAGATTCAGAACAGCTCTCAATTTATTGCCTGTTATTTTCTGAAGTCCTTCGCTCATCAGTTTCATCCCATAAAGGAATAAACCTATAGCACCCAACAATGAAAGAAAATCAAAAATATATTCCATTATATGATGTTTAATTATTAATTTTTATCTCAAAGGCACTGATACACAAAGTTTAAAAAATTATCAACAATATTTAAAATTCTATTCAATTCTTACTTTATAATTTTTTTGCAGATTTGTTATTAATATTTTTTGCGCCTTTGCGTCTTTGCGGTGGAAATTTGGTTCGGCGTTTTTATATAACATCTACTTATCCATTTCGTCCATCAGTTCATCGGTAAGTTCAAGATTATGAAATACATTGGTAACATCATCATCTTCTTCAAATATCTCTATAATCCGTAAAATTTTTTGTGAAGCTTCCTTGTCCAGTTTTGTGGTAGTTTTTGGAATACGTTGAAGTTCTGCATTTTCGGGTTCAATTTTCATTTCTTCGAGTTTTTTAATCATCGAACCGAAATCTTCCATGGCAGTGGTAATAATAAAAAATCCATCTTCAAGAACCACATCTTCAGCGCCTGCGTCAATTATTTCCATTATAAAGTCATCTTCAACTAAATTACCTTGTGGAACAGTAAAAATTCCCTTCCGATCGAAGATAAACGAAAGAGACCCATTAGTTCCAAGGCTGCCGTTGTATTTGTTAAAAATTGACCGAACATTGGACACAGTTCTTTGTATGTTATCGGTAGTAGCCTCTATAAATAAAGCCACTCCACCCGAAGCATAGCCTTCG
>JAAXXA010000366.1 GCA_013334735.1 Bacteroidota bacterium | reverse complement strand
ATTATACCATATACCCTTATTCCTTATTTTTTATACCTGAATCTAAAATGTAATAATTTACACCGTGCAAAGTATAAGAACAAATTCGCAATAGGTTTGTAAAATAAACATTATTAAATGCTATATATAGGAGAACATTTTGCTGTAGGATTTACCGCGAAAATATTATTATGGGTATCTTTTGCTTCAATATTTTTTGCTGCTATTTGCTATTATATTTCCTGTTACGATAAACGTACTAATTATCGAACATGGCGTTTTCATGCAAGCAACTTATTCCGCTTACATTTCCTTTCAATTGCGGCTGTTGTCGGCTTCCTGACATACATTATAGAATCCCATTATTTTGAATTCAGCTACGTTTGGAAACATTCATCTAAAGATTTATCTTTTGCTTATTTACTTTCAAGCGTTTGGTCAGGTCAGGAAGGCAGCATCTTAATATGGATATTTTTTCAGGGGTTTATTGGTATGTTAATTATGAAAAAAACCAATTGTTTTGAAAGGCATGTATTGACCATCATTTCCATATCTCAACTTTTTTTGATGACTGCAATAATTAATATTAACTTATTCGGATTAAAATTTGGCGCTGATATTTTTCAATTACTTCGTGAAGCGCCTGAAAATATTGGTAATTCATTTTTTAAAAATCCTGATTATTTGCAAAACATTAAAGATGGAGCAGGGCTAAATCCTTTATTGCAGAATGTATGGATGAAAATACATCCGCCGGTATTGTTTCTTGGATTTGCATTGGCAATAGTTCCTTTCGCATACACGGTAGCTGCATTATGGAAAAGATGTTATCAGGAATGGCTTAAATTAGTGCTACCATGGATTTCTATAACGGTATTTGTTCTCGGATTAGGTTTATTAATGGGCGGCGCGTGGGCATATCAGGATCTTACATTTGGTGGATTTTGGCAATGGGACCCTGTAGAAAATTCATCCTTAGTACCCTGGATTATTTTAATTTCGTCCTTACATCTAGCTCTTATTTCAAAAGTTAATAATCAATTTCTTTTCCCTGCATATTTTCTAACAATTCTTTCATATATTTTTGTTCTATATTCGACTTTTCTTACAAGGAGCGGGTTGCTTGTAAATACTTCGGCTCATGCTTTCGGGAATACCGGACAAACATTTTTTCTTATATTGAATATCCTTGTTTTTCTTATTGTATCAATGTTTTTGCTTTTCAATAAATGGAGAAAATTTCCTAAAAATGAAAATGAACAAATATTTTCAAGAGAGTTTTGGATGTTTGCAGGCTCTGTAGTACTAATGTTATCGGCATTTCAAATAATTTTTTCAACATCCGTACCCTTACTCAATAAAATTTTCGGGACATCTGTTTCTCTTTCAACAAAAATGATTGAATATTATAACAATTGGCAAATTCCTTTTGCTTCTGTTATACTTATAGTTATTGCTTTCACTCAATTTTTGAAATATCGTTCAAATGATAAAATACTGTTTATAAAAAAAGTTTCTTTTTCGTTTATTTTATCTGTATGCTTAAGTGTTTTATTGTATTTTTATTTAGATAATATAAAACCTTATTATTTAGCTCTGGCATTTGCCTCTATATTTGTAATAATTTCCTCATTAGATAATTTGTTTCGGTTTTTTCATGAATCAACAAATAAAGCAGCTATTATAAGCCATTTAGGACTTGGAATATTTTTGTCAGCTTGTCTTTTGGCATTTTCTCAAAGTAAAATACTTACAGAAAAAACAAATTCGAGTTCAACTAAATATTATAACTCATTTAATGAAGGTAATATAGTTCTTCATAAAGGAGATATTTTGCCCGTTGGACCTTATTACATTTCATATCCGGGCTTTTCTAAGGAAAAGAATACAATATCTTATCAACTCGATTTTCTTGATAAAAATAACAAGGGTAATTATTTTAAAAAATTCTCTGTTTTTCCTAAAATTATAACAAATAGCGCAATGGGGAATGTTTATGTACCGGATACCAAACATTTTTTTAACAAAGATATTTTCACATATATAAAATATGCCGCAACATCCGATTACATTCAGGAAACTGACAATAAACTTTCAAATTATATATCTAATGATGTTATAGTAATTAAAACTCTCGAATTTCCATTTATATTTTTAGTTTGGACAGGCGCTATTATTATGCTTTCAGGATTTATTTATAGTTTTGTGAAAAGAAAGAAAAACAGGAACGCCGATGAAGCTGATTGCTCCGCCATGGCAAACCAAATTTTAAAACAGAACTAATTTTTCAATCATGATTCCAAAAAATATAGTCTTTATTGGTGCGGGGAATGTTGCTACTAACCTTGCTGTTGCTTATAAAAATACTGGTATAAATATTTTTCAGATATATAGCCGCATGGAAATTAATGCAATACAACTTGCAAAAAAAACAGGCGCTTCATATACTGATAAATTATCATCAGTGGCTGATGACGCCGATTTGTATATTATTGCAGTTTCTGATACAATTTTACCTGCTATTGTGAACGAATTAAAAATAAAAAATAAATTTGTTGTTCACACTTCCGGCTTTCACTCTATAGATGTTTTAAGTGGCATTTCCGAAAATTATGGTGTTCTATATCCATTACAAACTTTTTCAAAAAACAGACTTTTAGATTTTACTTTAATACCTGTCTGTATCGAAGCAAATTCTCTTGAAAATACTACTCTTTTGGAATCAATTGCAAGAGTAATTTCTTCGGATATAAAAAAAATAAATTCCGTTAAAAGAAAAAAAATACATCTGGCTGCCGTATTTGCTTGCAATTTCACAAATTACATGTATAATATCGCTCAAGACATTCTTAAAACTGAAAATGTTTCATTTGATATTATTAAACCTTTGCTTATCGAAACGGCAAATAAAATACTGGAACAAAATCCATCAGATGCGCAAACAGGTCCTGCCCGCAGGAATGATAATATGATTATTATTGAACATATAAATATGCTTGATGAAAACAAATACCGCATTTTGTACAAGATAATCAGTGAAAATATTTCAGAAATATATAATAAATAAATGAGCAACTATAAAGAAAATCTTAAAAATATAACTACTTTCATTTTTGATTACGATGGCGTTCTAACGGGTGAGCAGCTTATACTTACAAATGATGGAGAAGCATTACGAACGGCCAATGTTAAAGATGGTTATGCAATGCAATATGCTGTAAAAATGGGTTATAGGATAGCTGTCATTTCAGGTGGCAGAGCCGAAACTATTAAAAAAAGATTTGCAGCTATTAATGTTCATGATGTATTTATGGGAATAAGCAATAAAGTTGAAGTTTTTACTGAATATCTGAAAAATAATAATCTAAAAACAGATGAAGTGCTTTTTATGGGCGACGATATCCCCGATTATCATATTATGCGAATGGCAGGAGTTGCCACATGCCCTTCTGATGCCGCTGAAGAAATTAAAAATGTAGCGGCTTATATTTCAAACATCAAAGGTGGTGAAGGTTGTGTGAGAAAGATTATTGAACAGGTTTTAAAAGTGCAGGGCAAATGGTTTGATTGTGAGAAAGCATTTTTGTGGTAGCCTTTTCAATTTCCTCTGGCTCCCAGGCTTAAACTTATATATAATGTAAGGAAGTAATAAGAATTATCGTTGAAAGCCATTATTTGGACAGGCTTAGGATAAATATCAAAAGCAATACCTGCTTCAATAGATTTAAGGTTCTTATCCGTAACACCATAGTCGAAATTTAAACCTGTTTTTAAATATAAACCCGGAAGAGGTTTTATTTTTCCAAAACCATTAAAAAAAGACGTTCTGCCATATATATTATCTGTAAAATGCTTACTGGGATCATATTGTTCGGTGGTAAGGTTATATTCATAAGGCGTATTAGTTTCATTTAATATATATAAATAAACTGGTTTTAAAAG
>JAAXXA010000013.1 GCA_013334735.1 Bacteroidota bacterium | reverse complement strand
AAATCAGGACTTGAGCTGATGGATGATAAAAAAGCTATACTGATTGAAAAAATAAAAAATCTCGTTGTTGAGCTGATACATTATACCGATGAAACTCCTAAAATAAATTATTCTGATTACCTAAGCAAGAAACTCAACTATGATTACACCTACCTCGCCAACCTATTTTCAGAGGTAACCGGTTTTACTATTGAACATTACATTATCGCTCACAAAATAGAAAGAGTAAAAGAATTGCTCTTATATGATGAACTCAATCTTACCCAAATATCATACAAACTGAACTACAGCAGCGTATCGCATCTATCCAGCCAGTTCAAAAAAGTAACGGGCTTAACACCTACATTTTTTAAGCATCTCAAACACAAAAGACTAATCACACTCGATAATGTGTGAATTATGTAACTTATTTATTTAATTGTGTAACATATTACAGAATTTAAGGACTCACCTTTGTTATCTGAAAATCCATTATACTAAAAACGGGATAAATTGTCGCATTTTATGAATACAAAAAGGTATAGAGGTATTCGGTATATAAGGAATAAGGAAGATCAGATTATACCATATACCCTTATACCTTATACACATATACCTGAAACCCATAAATAATAATTTATACCGTGCAAAGTATAACACCAATTCTTAAAATAGAAGGAATTTAAAATAAAAATTTAAGCAATGCTTTTGCTTTTATGTCAGGATACCCATGAGACGACTTTAAACAAATAAAATCATGAAAAATAACAAATCTATTTATCCTTTGAATCAGATAGCTAATACCGATACTCAATATGTAATAGTCCAAAAAAATATTGAACTAAACATATTGAGGATCGGTACTAATCATTCTATAATAAAATTAGCCTTTGGACTAATTTATATTAAGAATTGGTATAACCAACTTTCGAGGGTAAAGAGTATTTTACTTTTAACTTTTACTTTTTCACTTTTCACTTTAAATAGTTTCTCTCAGGGTGGAGGTGTAGCCATTAACGAAACAGGTAATGCTGCCGTAAATTCAGCAATGCTTGATGTTAGCAGTACAACGCAGGGAGTTTTAATATCACGTATGACCAAAGCACAGCGCGATCTCATTACATTGCCCGCATCTGGTCTTTTTATTTATAACACAGATTGTAAGACATTTGAATATTTTGATGGTTCATTTTGGATACCTTTACAAAGTTCCAATAGTTTTATTACTGCTCCCGGCGTTATTACAGGCTTGTCATCTGTTTGTTCCGGGCAAACAAATGTTGCTTATTCAATTACTCCTGTACCTGGTGCAACGTCCTATATCTGGACAGTTCCTTCGGGTTCATCAATAATATCAGGACAAAACACAACAGGTATTACTGTAACTTATAGTACTTCGGCAGGAAATATTTGTGTTACAGGAAATTCGGTATGTGGAGCAAGTTCACCCGCTTGCCTCCAAATATCGTTAAATTCGAATTTGCCAGTAAGTGTAAGCATAGCTGAAAATCCAACGGGAACGATATGTTCAGGTACAAGTGTAACATTTACCGCTTCTCCCACGAACGGAGGTACAACACCTTCTTACCAATGGAAATTGAATAATGCAGATGTAGGAACAAACGTAACTTACACGAATTCTACTTTAGTTAATAACGATAAAGTAAAATGTGTGATGACCTCAAATGCTATTTGCGCCACAGGTTCTCCTGCTACTTCGAATGAAATAAATATATCTGTAAATGCACTTCCCGATACAGCTAATGCAGGCGCAGATCAAAATTTAATAGCATGTGCAACTACAACAACTTTAGGAGGAAACACACCTGACGCGGGAACCGGAAACTGGACGGTTATTTCCGGTACTGCCATTCTGACCACACCAAGTTCCCCAACTTCGGGAGTTACAGGATTAACCGTACCAAGTACAGTACAATTACGGTGGACAATTTCTAATTCGCCTTGTACCGCTTCGACAGATGATGTATATATTACCACAGGTAGTTTTGTGGATGCCCGCGATAGCAAAATATACAATGCTGTTCAAATAGGCGCTCAATGCTGGATGGCTCAAAATCTGAACGTGGGTACTTATATTTCAAGCCCCACTACTGGTTACCTATATTCTGGTATGAATAATGAAACCCCTACTCCCGTAATTGAAAAATATTGTTATGGAAATGTTGAAGCCAACTGCAATATTTATGGGGGATTATATGAATGGGCCGAAATGGTTCAATATTATAATGGCGCAACCTTTACTACTTCATGGAGTCCCGTCCCTACCGGTAATGTTCAGGGTATTTGCCCCTCAGGTTGGCATTTACCAGCGGATGCAGAATGGTGCGCTATGGAAAATGCCGTAGAAGCCGGAGCTGATGTAAATTGCAATATATACGGATGGAGGGGAACTACTTTAGGCAATAAATTAAAAACAACAGGCAACGGTAGCCCTCCTTTATGGGCAAGTCCAAGCGCAGGCTCTAATACCAATGGATTTGCAGCATTGCCTGCCGGTAATAGATGGTATTTTAATGGAACTTTCAGCTATCTGGGCATACAAACTTACTTTTGGACTGCAACAGAATATAGTGCTACGAATGCCTGGGACAGAACTTTACTGGAGACTTCCGCCACTACACTCCGCAATTACGCCCATTCTAAGAATTATGGGTTGTCGGTTCGTTGTATTCAAAATTAATTATTCCAATAATACCGATAGCATATATGTAATAGTCCAATCTGAAAAGTAAGCAGATTGCAATTAACATCTATTGCATCGCCGACATGTCGGAACAGGTCGGCATTACAAACACAAAAGACTCATCACACCCGAAAATGTGTGAATTATGTAACTTTTTTAAAAAATTATATAACACTTTTCTATTTGAAGCAGTGTAACTTTGTCTGTTTATGTATTTAAAAAGTAAAATTATTTGAAGTTATATATCAAATACATGGTAAGTAATCGCTGTAAAATGGCGGTTAAAGAAGAGTTAAAAAAACTTGGGTTGCACTTTGTTGTTGTTGATCTGGGTGAAGTTGATATAATGGAAAATATTTCGGATGAAGAACGGGAGCAATTAAAAATTGCTTTACTCAGTTCAGGGCTTGAATTAATGGATGATAAAAGAGCTGTGTTGATTGAAAAAATTAAAAATGCAATTATTGAAATGGTTCATTATTCGGATGAATTAATAAAAGTAAATTTTTCTGATTTTTTGAGCAAAAAATTAAATTACGATTATACTTATCTGGCAAATTTATTTTCAGAAGTACAAGGAACTACTATTGAACATTTCATCATTTCACACAAAATTGAAAGGATAAAAGAATTGATTATATATGATGAGTTAAATATTACGGAAATTGCATGGAAGCTTAATTACAGCAGTGTTGCGCATTTATCAAATCAATTTAAAAAAGTAACGGGACTTACACCTTCTCATTTTAAACAATTGAAGGATAAAAGGCGGAACCCGATTGAAGAAATTGGAAATTAAATTAAAAATTTGTCAGTTCTGAAAAAATATCGAAAAATAATATGGCTAAAATAAAAAAAACGGATTCAGATGAATTAATCATTGCCCGAAAAGAACTTGCCTTTCAAAAAGAAGAGAATGAAAAATTGGCATCAGAGTTAATTATTGCTCGTAAAGAACTAGCCTTTCAAGACAAAGAGAAAGGAAAACGGGCAGAAGAGTTAGGCATTGCAAACAAAGAACTTGTATTTGAAGACGATGAGAAAGAAAAACGGGCAGCGGAATTAATCATTGCAAACAAAGAACTTTTATTTCAAAACAAAGAAAAAGGAAAACGTGCAGAAGAGTTAATCATAGCGAACAAAGAACTTGTATTTCAAAACGATGAAAAAGAAAAACGGAAAATTGAAAATAAGGAACTTGAAGCATTAAGCTATTCTTTAAAATTAGCTTCTCAATATTCGCTTAGTCTTATTGAAGCGAGCCGCGACCCATTATTTACAATTAACCCTGAAGGGAAAATTACTGATTTTAATAATGCCTCAATAAAAGTAACTGGATTATTACGCGAAAAATTAATCAACACAGATTTCTTTGATTATTTTACCGAACCGGATAAAGCACAGGAATGCTATAAACAAGTTTTCGCAAAAGGTTTTGTGGCAGATTACCCATTAACTATACTCGACCACAGATTTACCGACGTATTATGCAATGGATCTGTTTATAAAGATGATCAGGGAAATGTATTGGGTGTTGTAATTGTTGCAAGAGATATTACCGACCAGAAAAGAATTGAAAATGAAATGTTAGAGGCAAAGGTATTTGCTGAGTTGGCAACAGGAATTGCAGAAGAAGAAAAAAGTAAAGCTCAAAGAGCCACAATAATAGCAGAAAATGCAGTTAAAGCGAAACAGCAATTTTTGTCGAATATGAGTCATGAAATTCGCACACCTATGAATGCTATTATCGGATTTACAAAAGTGTTGTTAAAAACAGATTTGTCGGCAAAACAGAAAGAATATTTGACAGCCATTAAAATGAGTGGCGATGCGTTAATAGTTCTTATTAACGATATACTTGATCTGGCAAAAGTAGATGCCGGAAAGATGATATTTGAGCAAATACCTTTTAAAATGGCTTCATCTTTATCAGCCATGCTTCATTTGTTTGAAACAAAAATTCAGGAAAAGAATTTGGAACTGGTTAAAGAATACGATGATAAAATTCCTGAAGTATTGGTTGGCGATCCTGTTCGTTTGCATCAAATTATACTTAATTTGGTAAGTAATGCAGTTAAGTTTACAACAAAAGGAAAAATTACTGTAAGTGTTCGTTTACTGAATGAAGATGATGAGAAAGCAACTATTGAATTTGCAATTGCCGATACAGGAATTGGAATAGCTGAATGTAAAATAGGAAATATTTTTGAAACTTTCCGGCAGGCTACCAGTGGAACTTCTAGATTATATGGGGGAACAGGATTAGGACTTTCAATAGTTAAACAATTGGTGGAACCACAGGGTGGAAGCATTAGTGTAAAAAGTAAAGTTAATGAGGGTTCTACTTTTAGTTTTATATTAAATTTTCTGAAAACAAAAGAAAAGGCTGATTCAGAAACGGAAATAATAGAAGTGGATACGGAAATTAAAAACATAAAAGTACTTGTAGTTGAGGACATCGCGCTTAATCAATTACTAATGAAAACACTTTTGGATGATTTCGGATTTGAACGTGATATTGCTACAAATGGAAAAATTGCCATTGAAAAACTACAAACTAAATCTTATGATATTATTTTGATGGACTTGCAGATGCCTGAAATGAACGGATTTGAAGCTACTGAATATATTCGCAATACAATGAATTCTAAAATTCCAATCATAGCTTTAACCGCCGATGTAACCACAGTTGATTTAGCAAAATGCAAAGCTGTTGGAATGAATGATTACATCGCAAAGCCCGTTGACGAAAGAATATTGTACAATAAAATAGTCGGATTGGTTAAGAAACCGTCACAAATAAAATATAATGAAGATAAAACCGATGGAAACGGTGAAAATAAAAAGTTAAAATGCACCGACATGGAATATTTAACCCATCGTACAAAATCAAATCCAAAATTGATGATGGAAATGATTTCACTTTATCTCGAGCAAACACCTCCCTTAGTAAGCGCAATGAAACAAAGTTTACTGGAAAAAGATTGGCATTCATTGCACGTGGCAGTGCATAAAATGATTCCCTCATTTGCTATAATGGGAATTAGCATAGATTTTGAAAACATGGCAAAAAAAGTTCAGGAATATGCTTGCACACAGCAACAAACCGAAGGGATACCCGACTTGGTTCTACAGCTCGAAAATATTTGTGCGCAAGCTTGTAAAGAATTAGAAGAAGAGTTTAACAATATTAAACAGACTAACTAAAATGAAAGACGAAAAAATAAAACTTTTCCTGGTGGATGATGATGCAGTATTTTTGAAGTCGTTAGAAATTGAATTTCTCCAGCATGCTGACTTTACTATTGAAACATACGCAACAGGTGAGCTTTGTATGAAAAGTTTATCTCACAACCCTGATGTAATCATTTTGGATTATCTCCTTGACGGCATTAGTAAAAGCGCTATGAATGGTATAGAAACATTAGATAAAATTAAAGCTTTCAATCCTGATATTCCCGTTGTGATGTTATCCGGTCAGGATAAAATTGATGTAGCGATAAATTGTATGCATCACAGAGCTTTTGATTATGTTGTAAAAAGCGAAACCGCCTTCATACGCTTACAAAAAATTATCACTACTATTTTCCGTTACAAAAAAATGGAAAAGGAACTGAGTTGGTATATGGAGAGGATGTAATATCATTTTTTTATTTTTTTACCTTAACAGAATATTCATAGGGAATTATTTTTTGCCCGTGAGTAATTGCAAATACTTTGGTAAATTCGGCGCCGAAATATAGTATAATGGCTGAATAATACACCCACACAAGAATCAAAATAACCGAACCGGCGGCACCATAAGCGGAAGCGACAGCGAAACGCGCAAGGTAAGCTCCTATAGCAAATTTACCTATCATAAAAAGAAAAGCAGTAAAGGAAGCCCCAATTATGCAATCGCGCATAACCACTTTACCATCGGGCAATGTTTTAAAAATAACTGTAAATAATAGTGTGATTATAATAAACACAATAAGTATGTTAATTACATAGAATAAATAAATTGTGTCTATTGGAAAATGCGCCGCTAAGCTTTTGCTTAGGATATCCATTAAAGAATTAATAATCAAACCAACTAATAATAAAAATCCAACGGAACCAATCATGGAGAATGACATGAGGCGGTTTTTAATAAATTTTATTAATCCGCGTTTGGGCTTTGCTTTGATGCCCCAAATATAATTTATGGAATCCTGAATCTCGGCAAACACTCCGGATGCCCCTATTATTAAAATTATTACACTTATAATTGTTGCAAATGTATTGCTGTTTGAAAGTTTTACATTTTTAATTGTTTCCTGGATTTGCAGAGCGGCATCGTTACCTACCAACCCGTTGATCTGCCCGAATATTTCGCCACGTACAGCTTCGGCGCCGAAAAAGAATCCGCTTAAGCTAATGATGAGGATAAGCAGAGGCGGCAAAGAGAAAATGGTGTAATATGACAGAGCTGCGCTTAACTTTACGGCATTGTCGTCAATAAATCCGTTCAAGGTTTCTTTGAAAAGATAAGCTATTTTTTTTGCAATTTTTTTCATTTTTGTTTTTTTTATTGAAATACAATTACTGACGGTTTTCCAATTTCAAAATCACGAAAACCGAAATCATTTGTTTTAAATGAGTTTGTTTTTAAAATGTTTGTTCCTATTCCCGGAATTATTGGAAAAAATGAAATTGAAAATTGAAAAGTATTAAATATTAAATATTCATTTTTAATTAAAACTCCCAGCCCTATTAGTGAATATATTTTGCTGTTTTTAAATCCTGATGCATCATTGCCAAGAATTCCAAGAGAATAAATAAGGTAAGGTCCGAAACGGAATCCTAAAACATTCCATGGAGAATACGACTGTGTTTGGAGTGTTAAAACAATTTTTTTTGTACCCGTTAAAGAGGAAGAGCTAAAACTTCTTACAAAATTTTCATCGTTGATAGTTATATTTTCATAAGGAAAACGATTTATTCCCACGGTAAGCATTGGTTTTACATATTGTCTGAATTTCCATTTTCCTATTTCAAATAATCCGGTAAAATAATTTATACCTGCCGTAAAAGTACCTTGCTCAGCATGCGATGCATGAAAAAAAGTTCCGTATTCTATGTTATAGCTTAAGTAACCCCACTCATTATAATTGCCAAAAGAAAAACGTATGCCTGCATACAAACGACCGATATTATTTTTCACTTGATAACCGACTGTCAGTCCATAAACATTGCCAACGGGCACATCTTCGGTAACACCATAATTAAAAATAAATT
The DNA here is from genome assembly GCA_013334735.1 of Bacteroidota bacterium. GTDB lineage: Bacteria > Bacteroidota > Bacteroidia > Bacteroidales > CG2-30-32-10 > JAAXXA01. The sequence continues at coordinate 8,397 of JAAXXA010000013.1, read as the reverse complement.
TATCCTGTACATATTTTCGTGTTGAGATACCTATTCCTGCCAGATAAAAATTTTCGTCAGAATAAGCATGTAGAGTATCAAACATTGCAATTGGTTTTTCGAGATAACGGATTCGTAAAAAACGTACGGTAGAAACAAAATTAGTTGTACGAATATTTTCCGTATTACCTTTGAATATTTGCATTGCATTACCTACCCAATAATCTTGCGAATTAAATTTTAATCTCTGCGGTATGAAAAATGAATTGCTATTGCGAATAGAATCATTGCGAAATTGCTGAGTAAAATTTACACCACCCGCCCACTTTGCAAAGGGCGAAAAAAACGGTCGATCAATTGCAAAACTCCTGATAAAATTTCCGAATTCATTTTTGTCATAATGTAGAGTCGAATTAATATAGGTATTGTGAATGTTGGGAATAAAATAATTTGTATTGTATGCTTGACCACCTGTAGTATGATACCATGAATAGGCATTTTTAAACTCGTGCCCGAATCCTAAAAAATTTTTATCATTCAATTTTATCGAAACAAGCGAGCCGGAAAAAGAAGCGCCAAAAGTAATACTCCATTTGTCTAATTCACGAATAAAAATGTCAACCGAGTCCGAATTTTTTGTAGTAGTTATTACAAAAAACGAAACATCTTGTATATATACCTGACTGCGAATTAGTCGTTCAGATTCTTTTACAAGCAATGAATCGAATATCTGGTTTTGCCGGATAAGTAGTAAATTGCGGATGGTTGTAAGCTGAGTTTTAACATGCAATTTATTTCCTGTTTTAGATAAAAAGTTTTGTGATTTTACAATGGTATCAGCAAGTGAATAGCCAAACGGATCTAATATTATAATATTTATATGTCGGATAGTCTTTCCTTCAAAGGCGCTGTATGGTTTTTGTATTTGTTTTTTAGATACTTTCTTTTTAACTTCTTTTTTTTTTGAGTTACTTGCAATAGGTTTAAAAATTAAGCTATATATAAACTTAGTAAATTTGCTTCGTTGCGAATAGGTCTCAATATTTTTATAAAATTTAGTTGAATCTTTTCTGGCTCCTGTTTGTTGGGCAAATGCAAAATCATTCATTAAAAATGAAACAAAAAAAAGTATGAAAATATTTTTGAACCACATTATATTATATTAGGCATAAGTTACAAGGCATAAGTTACAAGGGAAATGTATGTGAATTCACTTTTTTTCCAGAGCGTCTTTCTTCTTTTTTTCTGCTGCTTTGGCTTTTTTATTAAAAAATCCTTTTAAAAGAATATTATGTTTGGCGGCTTCCATATTTTCATCTAATCCTTTTGAACTTTTTTCAAGATTAACCATGGTTTGATTAAAATTTTCTGCAATGGAAGAATCCTGAATTAACCTGCCAAGTGTTCCGTTTCCTTTGTTTATTTTATACATAATCTCCGCAAGCTGTTGTGTTATAATTTCGACATTACCTGCTGTTACCTGCAAACTTGCCATGATGGCATCTATTTCAACAGGTTCGGCTGATGCAAGATGTTGCCCGTCTTTAACTAAAGGAGCATTAACGCTTCCTTGCGTAATGATTAAAAGCCGGTCGCCTATGAGTCCTTCTGAACCTATAGCTACTTCACAATCCGATTTAATAAACTGCTTAATTTCTTTTTTAATCAGCATATCTACTTTTACAGTTGAATCATTTATGATAATGATATTATCAACAGTACCTACATTTATTCCTGAGAACCGGATATTATTTCCAACCTGTAAGCCGCTTACATTATAAAAAGTTGAAGTAAGTTTAAAAACAGGATCAAATAAATTTTTTTGTTTTCCGATTATAAATATGGCAATTACAAAAAGCGCTAAACCTCCTGCAACAAACAGCCCTAAGCGTACTTTAAATTTTTGTGTGTGCGTATCCATTATGTTAATTTTAGATTTATGATTTTAGATTTACGATTTTAGATTTACGATTTACTTGAAGAAAGAATTAATAAAAGGGTCAGATGACTTTTCAAACTCTTCCAATTTCCCTTCCTTGTAAACTTCGCCATCTTTTAACATGATAATTCGGTTTGCCGTGTTACGGGCGCAATTAATATCATGAGTGATGATGATAGAAGAAGTTTTATATTTTTTCTGAACATCATTAATAAGCGTACTTATTTCATCGGAAGTAATAGGGTCAAGACCTGTTGTAGGTTCGTCATATAGCATTATCATAGGATCCACAACAATTGTGCGCGCTAAACTTATTCTTTTACGCATACCGCCCGAGAGTTGAGAGGGCATTTTATATAATGCTTCAGGCAAACCGACATTTTCTAAAACTTCATTCACTTTTTCTTTGATTTCTGTTTCAGTAAGATTCTTTTTTATTCTACGCAAAGGAAATTCAAGGTTCTGTTTCACAGTCATGGAGTCGTACAATGCACCACTTTGAAAAAGAAAACCAATTTTTTTTCTCAAATCGCTTAATTCTTTTCTGCTTAATGAAATTACATTTTTTTTAAATACATTTATTGTTCCTTCATCATAATTTAATAAGCCCACTATACATTTTATTAAAACAGATTTGCCGCTGCCTGATTTGCCAAGTACCACCAGGTGTTCGCCATTTAAAAGCTTTAACGATACATTTTTTAACACCTCTTGATTGCCAAAAGATTTTTTAAGATTATTTATTTCAATAACCGGTTCGTTAGATAACGGTTTAAATGAAGCTATTTTCAAATCTTCTTCCATTATAAAATTTTCAAATTATATAAGCATATCTGTAATTTGTACTGCAATCATATCTACAATTATCACAAGAAGTGATGCTAACACAACCGCGGAATTAGCAGCGATACCCACACTTTCTGTTCCGCGTCCGGCATTGTATCCTTTATAGCATCCTACTAATCCAATCACTGCTCCAAAGAAAAATGATTTAATTACTGCAGGTAAAAAATCAATAAACTCAACATGGCTGAATGCCTGTGAGAAAAATAAAACAAATGAAACATCGCCTTTGATATTTGCTCCTGCCCAGCTTCCTAATATGCCTAGCGCATCAGCATATAAAATTAATAAAGGTATCATTAGAGTTGCTGCTAACACTCTAGTAACAACTAAAAATCTCATAGGATTAGTGGAGGATACTTCCATTGCCTCAATTTGTTCAGTTACTTTCATTGAACCTAATTCCGCTCCCATGCCTGAACCAATTTTTCCCGCGCAAATAAGAGCGGTTATGACAGGACCCATTTCCCTGATAAGAGATACTGCCACCATCCCGGGAAGCATTGTTACTGCTCCGAAATCGACAAGTACGGGGCGTGTTTGAATAGTAAGCACCAAGCCCATAATGGTTCCGGTGATTGTAATAAGAGGTAATGATTTATATCCGATCTGAAAACATTGACGCAAAAATTCTTTAAATTCAAAGTTGCGAGAAAATGTTTCTTTTAAGATACGTGTTAAAAATATTAAAACATCTGCAAAATCTGTTAAAAAATTGCTTGCTATTTCAGTTTTCGCAATTGTTTTTTCGCTGATCTTCACTGATTGCTTAGTTGCAAAACCTTTTACTTTAATAACAGGATTAAATTTTTTCATTAACTGTTTTGTAATTGAGTTGAAAAATTTATTGCAAAGTTGAGCATGTTTAACAGGTAATGTATTACATAACTTTGAAAAAATATTGCATAATTCACACATTTTAACATGCTCTTTTGAAAATGTGTGAATGATGTAACTCTTTTCTTTTATTGTGTAACTCTTTGCCAAAGTTAAGGACGCACCTTTGTATCGTGAAAATTCATTCACCCCTTTTCCGCAGGTAGCGGCAATTTTAAAAAAAAAATCATGAAAAAAACAACCATTATTACACTATTCTTTTTCTCGATATTAAGTTTTAATATCTCTGGTCAACAAGCGCCTACCGGTGATAAATACGGAAAGGCTTTAAACCTAGGTTTGGGTATTGGAGGATATTCGGGATATTACGGATATGTTGGACGTTCAATGCCTGTTTTACATGCCGATTTTGAGTTTGATGTGGCAAGGAATTTTACGTTAGCGCCTTTCGTTACTTTTTATACATTCTCCAATAATTATTACTGGGGAAATAAAAATTATCCATACAGGTATTATACTTACCGCGAAACTGTAATTCCCATTGGCGTAAAAGGCACATACTATTTTGATCAATTACTCAAAGCTAATTCCAAATGGGATTTTTATCTGGCAGGTTCATTAGGATTTGCAATAGTTAATTCCTCATGGGAAAATGATTATTATGGTGATAAAAATTACTATCATAACCCAAATTCTTTGTTTCTTGATATACATATAGGGGCAGAATACCACATTAATACAAAGCTTGGTTTATTTCTTGATCTTTCAAGCGGTGTTTCAACTATTGGTCTTGCAATTCATTAATTTTTCATAAAAATATAATAATTCAAAAACAAAAAAATGAACGAAAAAGAAGCAAAACGAAACTTTAAAGAAAAAAAAAGTAAGCTCAAAACAAAATTCTCAACATTAACGGATGCGGATTTGAATTATGGAGAAGACAGGGAACAGGAAATGTTAAGAATGGTAGAGTATAAACTAAGAAAAACAAAAAAAGAGCTGGCGTTTATTATTGATAAGTTATAAGTTGAAAGGTATAAGTTGACAAGGCATAAGTTGACAAGGCAAAAGTTGAAAAGAGAAATGTTGGGTGTACATATAGTATTTAGCTTGTGCCTTATGCCTTGTGCCTTGGCAACTTTAAATTAACATACCCTGTTTAAAATAAAATAATAATAACATAAACCCAATAAAATGAAAACAAATAAAATGAAAATGGTATTGATCGCTCTGGATTATGATCCAACCGCGCAAAAAGTAGCAGAAGAAGGATACGCATTAGCTAAAGCTATGAATGCGGAAGTTATATTGCTACATGTAATTTCTGATCCGATAAATTATTCAGCACCCGGACATGTTACTATAATGGGCTTTGCCGGTTATTTGGAAACAAGCACATTGCAAATAGATAGTGTTGATGCGCTGAAAAAAGCATCCATAAATTTTCTTGATAAATCGAAACAACACCTTGACGATAAAACTATTCAAACTATTGTTGGAGAAGGCGATTTGTCCGAATCCATTTTAAAGACTGCAAAAAGCAAGCATGCAGATGTTATAGTTATAGGATCTCACAGCCGTAAATGGTTGGAAAATATAGTTATGGGAAGTGTTACAGAAAAAGTTTTACGTAATACTACTATACCACTTTTTATAATTCCAACTAAAAAACGTAAATAGTGTTTGCACTTAAAGCTCATTTTACTCATGAATTGTAATATTTTAAATGTGTTCGTGTGTTCACTTCGTTCGGCTCTTCGTTATGCTTGCGAAAAAATGCTCATTTACATAGGTAAACTGCGCTTTTTTATCGCTGTGCTAGCCTCAAAACAGAACTTTCCGCATCAAACACTCAGCTTCAGTGCAGGCACTAATTAGTAAAAAACGTTTATGAAATCGCGCAGTTGCAACATTCATTTGCTTTACAATAATTTTATACTTAAAAAATTATGGGAAAATTACTTAATAAAACAATGCATGTAATATCAAGAGAAGAATATATCAAGGTAGAACCTAATGTACGACTTCATATTACTGATGGAGGCGAGGGCAGACAAATTGTGTTAATACACGGTTGGCCCTTAAGCGATGAAATGTATGAATATCAATACAACGATCTTATAAAAAATAATTTCCGCGTAATTGGTATTACTTTAAGAGGTTTTGGAAAATCAGATAAACCTTACGGCGCTTATAATTACGATGTACATGCCTTGGATATAAAAAAAGTTTTAAATCATCTGGATATAAAAGATGCTGTTTTAGGTGGTTTTTCCATGGGAGGAGCTATTGCTATCAGATTTGTATCAATAGATAATGGAGCTCATGTTTCTAAACTGGCTTTATTTGGAGCAGCAGCCCCTATTTGGACTCAACGCAAAGGTTTTCCATATAATTTTCCAAAGAGTGCGGTTGATGAATTAATCGAATTGAATTATAAGGATCGCCCAAAACTTTTATCAAATTTTGCAAAAATATTTTCTGCTTCCGAAACTTCATTAAATGAAGGGATAGGCAATTGGCTGAATGGAATTTGTTTAAGCGCTTCTTCGTATGCAACGGCTCAATGTTTAATTGCTTTGCGAGATACTGACCTGAGAAATGATTTATCGAAAATTAAAATCCCGACAGTGATTATGCATGGCAAAAAAGACAAAATATGTTCTTTTGATCTGGCTAAACAGATGAAAGCCGGAATCTTAAATTCACACATAATTGCTTTTGAAAAGAGCGGTCATAGCTTGTTTCTGGAAGAAACCGAAAAGTTTAATGCAGAGCTGATCAAATTTGCAGGAAAATGAGATAAATACTTGTAAGAAAATAATCTTGTCAAAATTATATTGCAAAGTGCAAATTTTAAAGTACAAATTTTAAATTTAAACTCTTAAACTCATTACATTTCTTTATATTTTGCAATTTACATTTTGCAATTTGAGTTTTGCATTCTTTTTTAAAATGTAAAGTTTATTATTTTACAACTACTAAGTAACTGTTTTGAATTTTAAAAGTTTATAAAACGACAGACTTATGAGGTCAGGCTGAGACGATTCTCAAGAAACGTTAGTTGAAGGAGGAGCGTGTCGAAGTCGACCGAATAGCCACTCTTCGACACGTCCTTTCCTTCGAGGCGCTTCGCTCCTCAGGATGACGGACGGCTCTGAGTGACTTTTAAGATTATGAATAAAATATATGTAATATAAAAATTCAAAACAGTTACTAAGTATCTTGATAATTAATCCAAAAATTCATTTTAAAAAATGAATAAATCCGTTTCTTTTATAAAAAAAACCGTAAAAGTAATTTTATGGGTATTAATAAGCTTTTTGCTTTTATTCATTATTATTGCTGTGCTTATACAAATTCCTGCAATTCAAACAAAGATCGTTAAATATGCCACATCATTAATCAGCAGTAAAACCAATACAAAAGTTGAAATAAAAAATATCAGCATCTCATTTCCTAAATCAGTGGTAATTGAAGGTCTTTATCTGGAAGATACTAAAAAAGATACTTTATTATATGCAGGTCGGGCAAAAGTAAACATAGCATTTAAAGATTTATTCAATAATGAAATACATATAAATTCTTTAGCTTTAGATGAAGTAAATCTTAATCTAAGCCGTACAGAAACAGATTCTCTTTTCAATTATAATTTCCTCCTTACTGCATTTAGCGATACTACCAAGCAAATAAAAGTCGAACCTGAAAAAAAATCCAAATGGACATTCAGCATAGATAATGTTAGTCTGAAAAGCATTCAGCTTCTTTATAATGATGATTACGACGGTATGAATGTGGCTGCAAATCTCAAATATTTGAATTTAAAAATGGATCAGATTGATTTTGAAAAATCAATTTATAGTATTGATGAGTTGTTGATTGAAAAATTGAATGCAAATGTTCTTATAAAGAAATCAGGAAAAGTACAAGAGCCAAAATCAGCAGGTGTTTTACCGAAAATTAAAGCAAATAATATACGGATCAACAATTCAAATATCAGTTACGGAAATTCGGTAAACAAACAATCTCTTATTGCAAATATTAACAGCTTTCAATTATCATATGCCTCAATTGATTTAGAAAAGCAAATAGTAACATTAAACAATATTGCCTTGGCAAAAAGCAATATTCATTTTAGAGAAAATGAAACAGTATCGTCCGATACAGCGGTTTCGGCAAAAAATATACCCTCGGAAAAAAGCGATTGGAAAATTTCAGTAACGAGTATTGATCTCGATGATAATTCCCTTGCTTACATAGTTGCAAATAAACCAGAAAAAAAGAATGTATTTGATGCGTCACATCTGGATTACAAACATCTTACTCTTGCAGCAAATAATTTTTATTATTCATCAGATAAAACAGAAGTATCAATAAAAAAATTCACAACGATTGACCAAAATAATTTTTCAATAACAAAATTTGAAACGGATTTTATTATGGATCAATATTCCATAACGGCAAAAAATCTTAAAATAAAAACATCTGTTTCATCCATTGATGCTGATTTTAATTTAAAATATTCTTCATTAAAAACATTGATAGATTCTATACAATTCTTGAAAGTGTACGTAAATATGAAAAGTGTAAGCATCAATAATTATGATATTTTATATTTTGATCCTGATCTTAAAAATCAGGTTTTTTTCAAAAATGTTGTGAATAATACAAACTTATCAGGTGTTATAAATGGAACGATAAATAATCTGAATGGAAATAATCTGCAAATTCATACAGGAGCTAATACTTCTTTACAAACTGATTTTAATATTACTGGATTACCTGATTTTAAAACCGCG
>JAAXXA010000365.1 GCA_013334735.1 Bacteroidota bacterium | reverse complement strand
TTATTTTCGATTGTGAGTTCTCCGCAAGTGTGTGTGCGTAACATATAAAAATATTTTAGTTTTGGCGAAGATAACAAAAAGAATAAAATGAAATATTGCTATTTCTCTCATTAATATTAATTTTGATAAAAAATACTTATTTTTATAGATTATGAAAATTGAAGAAATTGAAAAAGAAATTATAGAAGAATTTGAAAGTTTTGATGACTGGATTGATAAATATAATTACTTAATTGAACTTGGAAAATCATTGACTTCATTAGATAATAAGTACAAAACAGATAGTAATATTATTAGCGGATGCCAATCGAAAGTATGGTTAAACTCCTATATTGAAAATGGAAAAATTTTTTTTGAAGCCGACAGCGATGCCATAATTACAAAAGGAATAGTTGGGCTTCTTATTAGAGTTTTATCAGAACAAACTCCCGACGAAATTATAAACGCTAAACTCGATTTTATTGACAACATAGGCTTGCGTGAACATCTTTCTCCTACGCGCTCCAATGGGTTGAATAATATGATAAAACAAATGAAATTATATGCTTTAGCATTTAAAACAAAGTTTTCACAAAATACTTAATAAAATGGCAAATAATAAAAATTTCCTTGAACTTGAAAGTAAGGTTGTAGATGTTTTAAAAACAATCTATGATCCTGAAATACCAGTGAGTATTTATGAAATGGGACTCATATATGAAATTTTAGTTGATAATAAATATGTTGTTCATATTAAAATGACAGTTACAGCGCCAAATTGTCCTGTTGCTGATACTTTGCCAATAGAAGTGCACGATAAGGTTAAAGAAATAGAAGGCGTGTCGGATGTGGATGTAATAATGACATTTGAACCACCATGGGATCCTGATATGATGACAGAAGCCGCTAAATTAGAATTGGGACTTTTATAATAATTTTCACTTCGAAACACACGCGAGTTCTTTTATTGTCCGTTCATCAATCTTCAACTTTACAAAATATTTTTTGTCAGGTTTTATTAAGCAAATATTTTTTGATAAAGCAGTTTCCTGTTTACACTTTCGTTTGCAATAATCTTTAGAAAAATATAATACACAAACAAGATATTCACTTATGGAAAATCACAAACCAAAAACGTTAAAGGAACTGAAAGCACTCCGTAAACCAGTGCGCAATGCTAATATAGTATCGAAGCAAAAATTATCACTTCTTGATAAACTTGCGCTATGGATTACAAAACATGTAGGTACAATGGGTTTCTTTTTTGCAATTTTTATATGGACAGTATTTTGGCTTGGTTGGAATTCGCTTGCGCCAAAAGAGGCACGATTTGATCCTTTCCCAGCTTTTGTGCTATGGCTTTTTATCTCTAATATGATACAAATATTCCTTATGCCTCTTATTATGATAGGGCAGAACCTGCAAAGCGATCATGCTGAAGTACGTGCTGAAGCTGATTTCGAAGTGAATACTAAAGCTGAACTCGAAATAGAGACAATACTTATGCATCTTGAAAATCAGAATAAAATTATTTTGGAAATACTTGAAAAGTTGGAAAAGAAATAAATTATATTTTTCGGGAAGTAAAATGTCGAAATAAAATTTAAGTGGCAGTCCGCCTACGGCGGAGCAATCAACAACCCGCAATGACTATAGAGCTATTTGGATTATTTTAACATATTAGAAACTTCCTCTTTGTTTTCAGCAAGAACTTTTTTTGCTTCTTTATACCCTAAATTATAGATCTCTTTACTTTTTTTAATGTCGAACATCCTGTATTTCTCTAATTCTTGTGGTTCTATAAATATATTGCACTTTTTTTTACTTTTATTGAGGTGTGAAGCAAAACTCAATTGGAAAGAACGTTCTATAACACTATACAAACTTTGAAAATCTTCCTGAAAACAAGTGGGATTAATGCTTATTCCAATAAGAATGTCGCAAATTTTTTCGAGAGGTTCTACAGGGAAATTATTCAAAACCCCGCCATCGACATAAGTTTTTCCATTAATTACGATAGGTTGAAACAAAGCAGGGATAGTAGATGATGCAATTACTGTATTATAAAGTTCTCCACTATTAAAAAAATCACATTTCCCGTTATTAAGGTCGGTAGCTGCAACAAATAAAGGTATTTTCAATTCTTCAAAAGTTTTCGAGTGCAGATTTTTTGAAATAATGTCTGCCAAACCTGTCATTTTCAAAAAACCTTTATTTGGCATAATAAATTTAAAATAACTATTCAAATTTATTTTATTAAACATTTTCATCATATCTCCGGGAGAATTTCCGTCAGCATATAATGAACCTATAATAGCGCCTATACTGACTCCTGAAATAATATCAGGATAAATACCAGCTTCATTAAGCGCCTGAATTGCTCCAATATGCGCAAAACCTCTGGCGCCACCGCCGCTAAGGACTAAACCAATTTTGTATTTTGTTTTTTCTGGCATAGACAGTTAATTTAAAAGTATCGTAAAGATAATAGTAGATAATTGCTTTAGCAAGCATTTTTTAAAATTTCTATTATAAATTTGAAAAAATAATTAAATGAATAATACCGAGTTGCTTTCATACATGCAATTTAACTGTTAAATTTCAATGAAAGCAGTTCGGCATAATACCATTAAGCATTCATCACCTCCGCCATGGCGGATGGAATCAATTATATCTATGAATGCAAATGGTATAAGGGTAATGTTATAATTGTGTGTATAAGTTTGTGAATTAGGCTGAAAATGTATTATAATTCAATATATTATTTTGATCTGATGAGAATAAGATATTTTTATATGATCCTTTGTTAAATGTTTTTGTAGTTAAATCCAAACCTTTTTTTAACTTTACAAATAAATTTATTTTTATGAACATAAAGAAAAACATAGCCCTTAGTGATTCGGGCTTTATCTTTAACCCTTCTACAGGCGAATCGTTTTCGGTTAATCCAATTGGTGTTGAAATAATAAATTTGCTAAAAGAAGGCAAAGAAAAAGATGAAGTAAAAGAGGCAATTCTTGAGAAATATCAAACGGATGAGGCTACTTTTGAGCGTGATTATTACGATTTTGTGAATAATCTGAACCATTATTTACTTGCAGAATAATATGAACAAGAAAAAAATTACAGTAGCAGTTACCGGATTAAATGCAATTGATAATCCGGGTCCGGGTGTACCGGTTATAAGGGCTTTGAAAGAATCTAATTATTTTGATGCTCGTATAATCGGATTATCTTATGAATCGCTTGAACCGGGAATTTATATGCGCGATTTGGTAAGTAAAACCTATCATATTCCTTATCCATCAGCCGGTACAGATAATTTGCTGAAACGACTGGAATATATAAATGAAAAAGAAAATATAGAAGTTCTTATTCCAAATTTTGATGCAGAATTGTATTCTTTTATTAAGCTGGAAGAAACGATGAAAGGAATGGGAATAAAGATGTTCCTGCCTACAATAGAGCAGTTTGAGGAGCGTCATAAAGTAAATCTTTCGGAGTATGGAAAAAAATACGGTGTAAAAGTTCCTTATGCAAAAACTATTTTTTCGACAAATGAAATTTACGGATTAACATCCGATTTTACTTATCCCATGGTAGTAAAGGGGAAATATTATGATGCAGGAATAGCCTATAATCAGGAGCAAGTTTTATCGTATTTTAATAAAATAACTGCAAAATGGGGGCTTCCTATTATAATTCAACAGTTTGTTAATGGCACTGAATATAACGTTATTGCTTTAGGTGATGGCAAAGGTAATACAATAGCAGCGGTTCCAATGCGTAAACAATTTATTACCGACAAAGGAAAAGCATGGGCCGGTATTGCTGTTGACGATAAAAATCTCCTTGAAATGGCTAATGACGTAATAAGCAAAACAAAGTGGCGTGGAGGAATGGAGCTTGAATTAATGAAAACAAGTGATAACGAATTTTATCTTCTGGAG
>JAAXXA010000364.1 GCA_013334735.1 Bacteroidota bacterium | reverse complement strand
CTGTAAAATTTTAACAGCAGCTTCGGGGATACATGTGCCTGGTCCAAAAACGCCTACTACTCCTGCATTATAAAGGAATTCATAATCCTGTGCAGGAATTACACCACCTGCTATTACCATAATATCATCTCTTCCCAACAATTTTAATTCATTAATTACCTTTGGAATTAAAGTCTTATGTCCTGCTGCAAGGCTTGAGACACCTAATATGTGAACATCATTTTCCACTGCTTGTTTGGCTGCTTCTTCAGGGGTTTGAAATAATGGTCCCATATCAACATCAAAACCAAGGTCGGCAAAACTTGTTGCTATTACTTTTGCTCCGCGATCGTGCCCGTCCTGTCCCATCTTTACTATCATAATTCGTGGACGACGTCCTTCAAGTTTCTCAAACTTATCAGCCAGTTCACGCGCATTTTTAAAATTTTTATCATTAGCTATTTCCATAGAATATACTCCCGAAATTGAATGAATAGTTGCTTTGTATCTGCCATAAATTTTTTCACATGCAAGAGAAATTTCTCCAAGTGTTGCTCTTTGGCGAGCAGCATTAATAGCCAGTTCCAGAAGATTACCTTTTTCTGTTTGGCAAGCATTTGTTATGGCGTCAAGTGAATTTTTAACAGCTTCGTTATTTCTTTCTTCTTTTAATTTTTTTAGTCTTATAATTTGCGATTCTCTCACGGCAGTATTATCCACTTCGAGAATATCAATAGGATCTTCTTTATCAAGTTTGTATTTATTTATTCCCACAATAACATCTTTTCCCGAATCAATACGTGCTTGTTTTCGTGCTGAAGCTTCTTCAATCCGCATTTTAGGAACGCCTGTTTCAATAGCTTTTGCCATGCCTCCGAGCTCTTCAACTTCTTGTATTAATGCCCAAGCTTTTTGAGCTAATTCATGTGTTAAAAACTCAACATAATATGATCCCGCCCATGGATCAATTGCTTTGCAAATATTTGTTTCTTCCTGTAAATAAATTTGTGTGTTTCTGGCTATACGCGCTGAAAAATCGGTAGGCAAAGCGATAGCTTCATCAAGAGCATTAGTATGTAAAGATTGTGTATGACCCAGCGCTGCCGCCATTGCTTCAACACATGTACGTGCAACATTATTAAAAGGATCTTGCTCTGTTAAGCTCCAGCCCGAAGTTTGACAATGCGTACGTAATGCAAGAGATTTAACATTTTTAGGATTGAACTGTTTAACAATTTTCGCCCACAACATACGTGCTGCGCGCATTTTGGCGATTTCCATAAAATGATTCATTCCCACTCCCCAGAAAAATGACAAACGCGGAGCAAATGAATCAATGTCCATTCCTGCGTTTACACCGGTACGCAAATATTCCAATCCATCTGCAAGTGTATATGCAAGCTCAATGTCGGCGGTACCTCCGGCTTCCTGTATGTGATAACCGCTTATACTTATTGAATTGAATTTAGGCATATTCTTGGAAGTATATTCAAAAATATCAGCGATAATTTTCATCGAAGGTAATGGCGGATAGATGTATGTATTACGCACCATAAATTCTTTCAGAATGTCATTTTGAATTGTACCGCTTAACTTATCCATGCTCACTCCTTGCTCTTCGGCAGCAACAATATAAAATGCAAGAATTGGTAATACAGCTCCGTTCATTGTCATCGAAACCGACATTTTATCCAGAGGAATTTGATCGAAAAGAATTTTCATATCGAGAATGGAATCAATCGCCACACCTGCTTTTCCAACATCTCCTTCCACCCTGCTATGGTCAGAATCGTATCCCCGATGTGTTGCCAGATCGAATGCAACCGAAAGTCCTTTCTGACCGGCAGCAAGATTTCTTCTGTAAAATGCATTGGATTCCTCGGCAGTTGAAAAACCCGCGTACTGCCTAACTGTCCATGGTTGCATTACATACATAGTTGAATATGGTCCACGCAAAAATGGTGGTAATCCGGCAGCATAATTCAAATGCTCCATATTATAAAGATCATCTGAACCATATACAGGTTTCACATTAATTTGCTCGGCAGTATTCCAGATATTTTCCGCTGCATTTTCTTTTTCAGTTATCTTTTTCTTAGTCTTAACTGATTTAATATTTGCATTTTTAAAATCGGGTCGCATATATTTTTTACTTTTTTATTATAATCTATTTTTATTCAATTTTCAAAATTAATAAGTTCAAGCTAAATCAGCTAATAAAAACAAAAATTATTTTTAACAAATCATTTGTAGCGGCAGAGCCTCAGAATATTTGTAGTTTTTTTATTCCATATATTTTTTTAACATGCATAGCACCGAAATATTTTTTGATTCTACCAAAATTAATATAATCGTATCAATTTATTTAATCTCTTTCAGTTTTTCTTTTAACATGCTTGTATTTGCAGGACGTGCAATAATTTTTTTATTTTTATCAAGAAGATAAAATGTTGGTGTGCGCCAGATATTATAATCTTTAACAATAGGACTGTTCAATCCTTTGAGATCACATGTGTTTATCCATGGGAAAGAAAAACGTGTTGTTGCATCAATCCAGTTTTGTTTAATACTATCAAGTGATACGGCAAATATTTCAAGACCTTTTGATTTGTAATTATTATAAATATTTGCAAGTTCAGGGATTTCTTTTTCACAAAATTCGCAAGACGATTTCCAAAAAAATAACAGTAGATATGGTGAATTTATTGAATCAAGAACTATTGCTTTTTCATTTATTTTATATGTTGCTATATTTGGCGCTTTATTCCCTGATTTAAGTGTTTTGATTGTATTTATTTTTTGAGATAACTGTTTCGCTTTTGTATCACTTTCGCAATAGTTTTGCGCCAGATATTTTTCAACAACATAACTATACACTTCTTCCCAGTCGGAATGTTCAAAAGTAATCATCATAGTTTTTAAGATATAATCATTTACATTTTTATTTACAGCTGTCCGCACAAGAATATAGTCTATTGCTTTTTTGTATGTTTCAACAGAAGTTGGACTTGCATAATAGTTAATGTACTCACCACATTTTTTAAAAATAATATTTGTATGAAGCAGGTTTGAATCGGCAAAGTCAATATTATCAAAAAAATGTTCTTTTAAAAATTCTGCTTCATTAGGATAGTGGGCTGCATTTTGTTTTTTTTGATATAAATTAAAATCAGGCATAAATGAAGCTTTGATAATTTTTGAGGCAAAAGATTTAGGAAATTTTAATATCAAATTATTTCCAATATCGTTTTTTTGTTTTTCAAATAAGTCTATTTGATTAACTATTTTTTTTAATTGAACAGAATTTTCATCACGATCTTTTTCATATAAATTTTGTCCGATTGTTGTAAGTATTTTAATAGAATCTTTAATTACACCAACGCTTTTGTTATATTCATACAAAATTTTATTTTCTTCCGATTCTATAATTTTCATATTTTCCGAAAAATTATTATAATCATTTTCGATGTAAATATTTTCTTTATTGAAAATAAAATCAGCGTTATTTACATTATTAAAAGAAAGTCTGAAAACACCAACATATTGCGAGTCGGGAAAATTAAAACGAAAAGTGCAATCGTTTTGTAATATAACTGAATCTACTGCTATTACTTCTTTTCCATATATTTTTGAAAAAATAATTTTATCCTGTTTACAGTTTTTTATAGTTCCGCTTATTGAATAAGGCTTTTGAGATAGGGCTATTAATGGTAATAGGATATTAAATAGTATAAAATATTTAATTAGTGTTTGCATGTTTTTTTTATTTATACTTTTTTTTATTTTTAATATTGCGTCCCTACGGGACTTTGATACACGTTGGTTTTCATAGTTTTTATAAATATTTTGTCCCTACGGGACAAGGTGATTGAAATTTTACGTTACAATTATTTTTATTATCCTGTTTTGCTGTGTTTAATGGAACCTGCCAATAAGTTCATTATAGTAAAACAT
>JAAXXA010000012.1:5917-16464 GCA_013334735.1 Bacteroidota bacterium | reverse complement strand
CGTAAATAAAGGGATTTATCTGATCAAGGTAACAAACGGAAATCATGCAATTTCTAAAAAAGTTTTTATTAAAAATTAATTATTAATAATAATTTATACTGTTATGAAAGATATAAAAAAAATAGAAAACAATAAAAAACGCGAATACAAAAAACCTATTATTGAAAAGATAAAACTTGATAACGAAATATCAATGGTAATGATGTCGCCTCCACCGGACCCTGATGGTTCTGTTGATCCGATGCACTTTTCTGTTAATCCGTTTAAGTTACCGAATCTGTAGTTTAATAATATTATTTATTCAAAAAGTCCTCATATTGGGGACTTTTTTATATTCAGAATTCCAGTATTATATTGCAATCTGAATTAATTTCCGTATTTGTTCGCCGAGGCGAATTCATTATTATTTTGGGCTAAAGCCCAATTTACTCTATTTTATTAGCCACGACCTAAGCTTCGACTATGCTCAGCTACCAAAGGTCGTGGCAATTCATAATGCGGGAATTTATCCCGTTCAGAGTATAATTGGATTGGCTACTATGACAACCTCACTGCCTACCGGGGAATTTGTCAAGGTTATTTTATAACAAACACTAATGTTTCAGGATTATCAGCTATACGCTCAGGCGAATTGGTTTCAGAGATATGTGTTGTTAAAAATTTTAAAATCTTTTTTAAACTAATGCAAAATTTTCCAAATATTCAGGAATAGTTATTAAAGACTGTGAATATTTCTCCACTACAATTCTTGCCATAAGATAACTCACGGTAGATTCAGCGCCTTGGTTAAGATTTACCTGATATTGTTCTAATCCATCGTAACATCCTCCTGTACATGGATTATAAATTATTCTGTGTAAATGATTTTTACCTAAAAACCAATTGAAGGCGATTTTAAGTTTATCCAAATAATCTTTATCATTAAACTCACTATAAAAAGTATGTAAAGCCAGAATTGTGTAAGAAACATCAATAGGTTGTTCGCCATAATATTCACGTTCGCCACCTTTATAAAGCCAACTTTTATTAGAAATAACTTTTATTTCGTTCTTATCAAAAGTTTGTGATAACAGAAAGTCAAACGATTTTTTCGCGATATTTAAATAACATACTTTTTTTACAGATAACCAAGCAAGAAGCATTGCTTCGGGCAATATGCTATTTGCATAAGTAAGATAGCTCTCAAACCAGTTCCAGTTTTTTTCCGATTCATGTTGATACATACCCACAAGCCTGTCAGCCAGAATTTCTATAAGTACGGTAATTGAAGGTAAATTATAATTCAGATTATAGTAATACAAGCCTTTAATGTTGAATGCCATTGCCCTTGAGGAGAACATATTTAAAATCTTCCGTGTCGCAATTCCCATCAATTCCTCAGCAATTTCTGTCATCTCAGTAGGAAGAATATCCTTTTTAGAAAGTAAATACCCCAATGCCCAAATCGCTCTTCCATTAGCATCTTCTAAATTTGTCTCACTATTCTGAGCTGTGAATTGTTTTTCTTTATCCACATAATTTAAAAAATTCCCATCGGATTGCAAGCAGAACTTAATAAAATTAAGGTAAATGTGCATTAAGTCTAGATCCGTTTTATCCTGAGTCAATTCGTAGTGCATACAGGTAGCTATCAGAGCTCGCGCATTATCATCAAGGGTATATCCCGAACTAATATCAGGCTGATTGATTTTTGAAAATTGTATCATTCCAAAATCAGTAGTAAGATTTTTTATGTGATCAAGATTGACTGTTGGCGGGCTGTATAGTAACGGAAATTCATGACCTAATATTTTATCAAAAAGCAAGGCGTGCAAAATAGCTGAGTTTTCCCATGCTGTAGGCGCTATTTTATGTAAAGTATTTATACTAATGTTTTTTCGTAAAGACTCATCATTTAGCAAGCGGATTGCCCCTGTTGCCAATTGCTGTGAATTTTGAAATTCAATAATAATACCTGTATTTTCATCAAGCATTTCGAGCGCCTGTGGTATAGGTGTTGAAATAACAGGGCAACCGCAACTCATTGCGTACGAAAAAGTGCCGCTAACAGCTTGATTAGGATCTTTTGAAGTAAAAAGATAAATGTCAGTCAATCGCAGATATTCAAGTAGAACAGGCAGTTCCAGATACCGGTTGATAAATTTCACATGTTTTTCGATGTTTAAAGAAATAACTTTTTCTTCGAGCATACACCTGTATTTTTCACCTTCCGATTTTATCACTCCCGGATGTGTTTTACCTATTGCCAGAAATAATACATCAGGATTGTTTTTAACAATAGCAGGTAAAGCTTCCAAGGTAGTTTCAATGCCTTTTCCGGAGCTTATCAGACCAAATGTTGAAAGTATTTTACGTCCTGTAAATCCATATTTTTCCTTGAGAAACGCTTTGCCGTTATTTGAAACCAAATGAGTGCCATGGGCAATAATTTCAATTTTTTGATGAGTTATTCCGTAATCCTTCTCCAATAACTTTTTGGATGATTTTGTCATCACAATAATTGAATTACAAGCTGCCGCCAAATTCTTTACCATTGCTTTAAAATGTTTATCCGGATGCGGCAGGACTGTATGGAAACCAAGAATTACGGGTTTTGCCAGTTGTTGTAAAAAATTAAGGAAATCATTCCCGCCTGAAAGTTGAAAAAAACCAAACTCATGCTGGATCACAATAAGTTTTATATTTTTATTTTGATTGATTTTATCTGCTAACACCTTATATTCTTCAGCTTTTGAAGTATCTAACTTATAATTAACTTTATCATTATAAAAATATTTTTCATCTTGTGTTTCTAAAGCGCAAACCTTTATTGAGAATGAATCACCGAATTTACTGTCGATGGCATTTATCAAATCCTGCGAATATGTTGCAATGCCACATTCTCTGGGTGGATATGAGGTTACAAACAAGATTTCAGCCTGTTCGATGGTGTTATCCCTGTTAACTTTTTGGTTATTGTTTTCGGGAGTGATTATAGAATTAATGATATTTTCAATATCAAATTCATGGTAAACTATTTCATTTTTCATCTTTTGTAGAATAAGTTAATAATTCTGCCAACAATGCGGATAAACTTACCGAAGCGCAAGCAATTACCGTATCTGCGGCACCATAATAAATAAATAAGGTATTTCCAAACAATGCAGTTCCCGTGGGGAAAACCACATTATTTACCTCTCCTTTTAATTCCCATTCGTATTCAGGCGAGAACAAAGGATATGGCAAACGGGCTATTTCTATTACAGGATGATTTAAATCTAATAAAGCCGCACATGCTGAATATACAAGCCCTTTTTCAGTTTCTTTTACACCGTGGTAAATTAATAACCAACCGTGTGCTGTTTCAATCGGAGGGCAGCCGCTGCCAATGTAGCTTGACTCATGCGCATTAATAGGATCAAGGACAATATGTTCATTAAGATTTAAAAAATAATTTTCCCAAAATTCTTTATTCAAATCCTGTAAGCTTTTAACAGAAACTAGTTGAATGCCCGGTCTGATACGGTGAAGAAATACGAAATTTCCATCAATTTTCCGGGGAAAGAAAACAACGTTTTTATCCCACAGTATAATTTTTTTTTCAGGATCTGCTTCCTGATAATAAAATTTATGATTATGATAATAGTACTCATTCACTTTACCGGCTGATTCAACAAGAAATACAAATTCAGCATAGGTGATAGGCGGTACAATAATTCCCTGTTTTTCGAAATGAATTAAATCTTTTGAGGTAGCTAAAGCTCCACGCGCATTTATTCCATCATACGCGGTATAGGTCATATAATACAGGTCATCAATTTTTACAATCCGGGCATCTTCAACACCATGCGATTCGTAATCAAATTCAGGAGACATTATAGGTTTATCCCAACGTTGAACAATTGATAAAGGTCCATCCAATCTGCAATAACCAATACTTGAATTATTTCCTTTGCGTACAGCCCTGTAAAAAATATGTACACTATCGCCTTCACGTATTACTGCCGGATTAAGCACGCCTTCATTTTCAAACTCGAAACGGGTTTTCTTTAAAATAATGCATTCTTTTTTAACCTTAATCATATAGATTTCTTTTTATATATTTTCTTAAATATAGGTTTTATTTTTAATATTGGAGGCATAGTGTCGCCTAATAAAAATCCCCATGGCTTTAAGGATTCAATATGATCGAAAATAAGTTTTACAATAGCCAGTAGCGGTATGGAAAGAAACATACCGGCTATTCCCCATAAGGCATTACCTGCAATTACAACAATAACAGAGAAAAGCGCATTGATTTTTACTTTTGAGGAAACTATTATTGGAACGATGTAGTTGTTATCAATAAGTTGAATGAAATAATAGCTTGCCAAAACATAAAAAGCATACCATGCTGTTGATTTGGTTGCTATAGCAATCATCATAGGTAATGCCACTGCTACAAGCCCTCCGATGTAAGGAATGACATTTAGCAATGCGCCAATAATACCAAGCAGAATAGCATAATCAATTCCAAGTATCAAAAGAGCTGAGGCATCCAATATTGCAACCATCAGAGCTTCGATCAGAAGCCCAACTAGATAGCGTTGAATAACCGTTTTAGTTTGAATCACTATTTCATTCACCTGACTTTTGTTGGTTTTACCAAAAACCTTGCGAATAAAGTCAAGCAAAAGAGGCTCATAAAATAATATAATAAACACATAAACAGGGACAAGAAATAATACCACCAGACTATTGCCGAGCGAAACGAGTGTTTGACCAATTGTATCAGTGCTTACATTGAGGATTTCTCCTTTTGTTTTAATAATCCAATCATGAATATTTTGAGGGTTTATATCGAAATAACCTGAAACCCATGTGATTGATTGGTTGAGTATTGCTGTGAAATTATTTACCAGTGTAGGCCATGAGTCGCTAAACATGCTTGCCTGCGAAAATAAAAAAGTGCTGAAAGCAGCAATAACTAAAAAAGTAAGAAATAAAGTAATTGTAATAGCTATAACTCTGTTTATTTTTATCCGTACAAAAAAATTAACGACAGGGTGTAATACGATAGCAATAATGAAAGCAAAAACAAGCGGAACAATGATTTCCTGAGCAATATATAATATGGAAAAAAAAACAAATAAACCAATCAAAAAAATGGTTGCCTTTGCGTAAAATGGTAATTTTATTTCATTATCTATGTTCACAAATATTATTTGTTTTTTGTAAAAATATGTTGAAATATATACTGACCGAATGTTTTAATAACATCAGGATGCTGAGCAACAATTTTTGTAACACCAAACTGCAAAACAGAGCCGAAAAGCTTTCTAAATATATTGCCTGATGCGCCTACAACTATTTTTTTTGTAATGAAGCCTGAAGTTATTCCCAAAGCCGGACCTAAAATTTTATTAATCAAATAAGGACCTGAAACAATATTTCCCAAAGCTTCTTTAAGAAGATTAAAAGGTTTTAAACTCTCATAAACAAGATGGAATTGTTCTTTCAACAGCTGCTCTCTGATAGCTTGTTCAACTTCCAATAATTGAATTGCATTTTTAAGTTTGGCAGCAGAAGTTATATTTTGCATGTTTATTTTATTTAAGTACCAGTTTAATTATATAATTACCGACAAGTTTTTTAAACCATTTATGCATAAAGAAATGAAGAACAATTGCCACAACGCCATAAAAAGCAGCTACAGCAAAAAATCCCAAATACATTTTACCAAGGATTTCTCCAAGCCAAAAAGCTAATCCCAAACTTAAAAAGAGCATAAATGATGCAATTATACCCAAGACAACAATATGAGGAATGAATGAGGAAACCACATCCGAACCTTTGTCCAAGGTTTTTAATTTTACTAATTCATAACTTGCTTTGCCGTATTCAACGGTTCTATCCAATAATGATCCTATTGATTTTGTATAATCTTCCATAATTTCGGTTTGTAAAAAGTGTCTCTAAAAACTCAAATAGTAAAGAGTTTTAAGATATGCCTTGATGTTAAAAATTACTTTAAAACATTTTAACCTATAATTAGAGTCTGTCTTTAAATTAACCGATTTGTCATAGTGAGCGTAGTCGAACTATATAAAACGGTTGATAATAAGATGCTTCGACACTTCGATTAACTAAGTGCCACGCTTCGCTCAGCATGACACTTACGATAAAAAATAGACATTACGGACAGACACTAATTAGTTTTTACGCTTTTTTAGTTTCTTCCACTTTTGCTTTAGCCTTTTCAGCAAAATCAGAAACGTCTTCTTTTACTTTATTAAATTTTTCGGAAATACCGTCAACAAATTCGTTGAATTTTTCTTTCAATTCGTCAGTAACGTCCTCCCCTTTTTTACATATATTTTTCCGGGTATCCGCACCTTTTGCCGGTGCAAATAAAACGCCTAATAACGCACCTGCTGCAACGCCGGCTAATACGCCTAATAATACTTTTCCTGTGTCCATGATTTTGTTTTTTAAATGATTAATTAATACTAAAGAATTGTTTTTAATTGACTTTTTTTCCTTGAATAATCCTAATTATTATTGAAATAACTGCAACTATAAGTAGTATGTGCAATATACCTCCTGTATTGTAAGCAAAAAATCCGATTGCCCATATAAAAAACAAGATTGCTGCAATGATATAAAGTAAATCTTTCATGATTTATGTTTAATAATATTGTTAATTAATAGATGCTTCTAAAGAATTTTTTTCCCTTGAATAATTCTAAGTAATACGGCAACAATTGCAATAACAAGTAGAATATGTATAATCCAAATTGCATTGTACGCAAAAAATCCGATTGCCCATAAAATTATTAGAATTACGGCTATGAAATAAAGTAGATTTCCCATGATTTTTGTTTTTAATAATAGTTGTTAAATTTGATATTTATGGATATTTGTTATGATCAGATATTAAGTATCACAAATGCCCAACAAGTATTTGTTATAAAAAAATCTTATCAAATTATATTGCAACCCTTCGACTATGCTCAGGGTAAAAGTGCAAATTTTAAAATGCAAATTTTAAATTTAGAGTCATTGTATTTACTAATATTTTACAATTTCCATTTTAAATTTTACATTCATTAAAACCTGTATCCGATAGTACCCTGATACCAAACATTTTTATAACGGGGAGTTGTAGATGTTCCGTCTCCGTTATTCTGCAAAAGGTCCCACCCTGCTCTAAAAGCAAGTACAAGTTGTTTCATATTTATATCAACACCTCCTGTAAAACAAAAAGTATTTTTCCGTATATTATCGTTTTCAAATTCCTGCTCCTGTTCAATACTCTTTGTTGTATTACCAAATACATCTCTTTGTTTAATAAGGTAAGAATATTGAGGACCAGCAAGCAGAGTAATAAATTCACTTGGTTTAAATGAAAATTGGAGAGGTATGTCAATATAATTTGTAGTTCGGGTTATAGTATAAGTATTACGAAGTATTACTCCTGTTGCCTTAAAACCTTTCTGAGAAAATAATATTTCAGGCTGAACACCTAAATATGTTCCTATAGGAATTGAAATAAAAGCTCCTGCAGCAAAACCAAATTTTGGATCTGCTACAAAATCCTCACCTTTAGAATCATAAACATTTGAATAATTTCCGCCTATTTTTACTCCAAATTTAAGTTGGTCGCGAAAATCAGTTGTATTTTCCTGCGCAATACTTACGTTAGCCATTAAGGCAACTGATGCTATCATTAAGATTATTTTTTTCATTTTGTATATATTTATAATTTTAGTTTTATTTTACACTTTTAACTGTTAAATTTTTAAACGATTTACCCAAATCTTCCATATCCTTATTAAATTCGGTTCTGAATATTTTCCATTTTTCTTTTCCTTCTTCTTTATATTCATCCAATTTCTTTTTCAGATCGGTGTTTTTTTGTTCTAACTCTGCCAATTTCTTATCGTATTCAGCTTTGTTTTCAATTTTTTCCTTTGCTATTCTTGCTTTGAATTGAGCAATACTTTTTTCATGTGCGATAAATTTTTCTTCTGATTCTTTTTTGAATTGTAAAATAGAATCTCTTATCTCTTCATTTAGTTCCTGATTAGCTTCTGCAACCTTATCATTAGCATCTTCAACTTTGTCTTCAGCGTTTTCTACTTTTCTGGCAGACGACTGGCAATTGGTTAACATCGTTCCCACCATAAGTGTTGCTATAGCGAGAGTAAAAATTGATTTTTTCATTTTGTAAGTTTTTAAATTTTTATTGAATGATTTAAAAAAGTACTGTTTAATGAAAATGCCATAAAACAGTACCTTTTACTAAAAGCAGATGATTAAAGTCCTGCTATAATTTTGTGCAATTCTTCTTTGGTTTTACCAAGTTTAACCTGAAGCCTTCCAAACATCTCTTCTTTCTTACCTTCTTTAAACATAAGATCATTATCAGTTAATATTGCAAATTTTTGTTTTAGTTTACCTTTTTGCTCATTCCAATTTCCTTTTAATTCTGTAGTGTTCATTTTTTTAAATTTTAGATTCCCGCAACCCACGGGTAAGGTGTGAATTATTTTCACACTACAAAGGTGAGCAGGTATTGACCAGCAAGTGTTACACAACTTTGTAAAAAAGTTACATGATTCACACATTAAATTTCAGTGTTAAAATAAAAAACGCCATCCTTAAAAGGGACAGCGTTTTAAAAACACATATTATAATTTATTTTTTAATAATAATAAATTCTGTACGTCTGTTTTTTTGGTGTTCTGCTTCTGAACAGTTAGCGCCAATATTATCTTCACATGTACATCCATTTACCAACTTTGATTTACTATAACCTTTACCTGTTATACGATCAGGGTTTGTGATTCTTTTCTTAATATATTCTGACGATGCTTGCGCTCTTTTGTCGGATAATATCTGATTGTATTCGATACTCTCTCTACAGTCAGTATTTGCACCTAATTCTACTACCATATCAGGATTTTCATTCATTACCTTAACTATTTTTGCAAGTTCAACTTCAGCATCAGGGCGTATATTGGATTTGTCTAAATCAAAATATATAGGATTTAATTCTAATATCTTTCCTAAATCTATTTCCTCTTTTTTTACTTCCTGAACAATAACTTCTTTTTTTGTAAGTAGTATTACATCTGCTTTTACAATATATTCTTTACCAAAGGTGTTGGTAACACTATCGCCATCAATATATTTTTCTTTTTTACCAATTAATTCAAAATTTTTGCCCGATTCAACCAAAAAAGCAAAAGCCCCATCGTCCTTAGTGGTTATAGTATTAATTATAGCTCCTTTATCATCAAGTAATGTTATATACGTTTTTGGAATAGCATTTCCTTCATTATCTTTAGCAATACCTATTAATTTTTTTCCGAGGTCTAAGTTTAATAAATCAAAAGAATAAATATCATCTCCCCCATTACCTCCGATTCTGTTTGAAGAAAAATAGCCTTTAGTCATATTAGCGTCTATTATTGCTGCAAAATCATCATACTGTGTATTTAAGGGATAGCCTGCATTTTTCACTATACCAAATTCTGAACCGTTAGTCGGACAAAGAAAAATATCCAAGCCTCCCAGGCCAAAACGTCCGTTAGATGAGAAAAATAATACTCCATTATTTTCTTCATAAAATGGAAACATTTCATCATCTTCTGTATTTATTTTATTACCTAAATTTTCCGGTGTTCCCCATGTTCCTTTTTCTTCTTTTTTAATTCTGTAAATGTCCGATCCTCCAAAACCTCCGGGCATATCACTTGTAAAATACATGGTGTTACCGTTGGATGACAAACAAGGTTGCCCCACAGAGTATTCAAGGTTATTAAGAAAAAAAGGTTCTGCTTTAGTCCATTTTTCGTCTTTAAAACTGCTGAAATATATTTGAAGTTCTACTACCTTATCCTTCTTTTTAGTGTCGTAATTATTTCTGGTGAATGCCATAAAATTACCATCATTGCTAAAACTTACAGGTCCATCGTGCATTTTCCCGTTCAAACCTTTATCAAAATTTTTAGGGTTTGCCAATTGACTTCCATCAACATCTGAAACATACATATCCCAAAAAGGTTTACCTGTCCAATTGTATTTTCTTACAATCATTTTAGAACCTGATTTTGTTGATGAAAAAACAATTTTATTTTTATAATAAGATGTGCCAAAGTCATCAGCATTTGTATTTACATTCAAATGTTCAATTTTATATTTTCCGTTATCTTTTATCAAATTGCTAAATTCAAATTTATTAGCTGCATAGTCTTTTGAACGTAAATCGTCTGGCTTCAAGTAATTAAATTTATCCATTAATTTATTTGATTCATCATATTTACCATTGATTTTTAAAACCATTGCATAATTGTAATAATCCTCGGGTATTATATCAACGTCCGCACTTAATAATTTTGAATAAACTGCTTCTGATTCGACGTTTTGATCCATTTTATGATAGCTTTCCGCCAGGCTGCGTTGCCCTTCCACGCTCAATATTTTTGAACGATTATATATATTAATAGCTTTTTCATAAGAATAATCAAAAGAGTATTTATTTCCTTTTAATTCTTTGTTTGATTTTTCCACGACTTTATCAT
>JAAXXA010000012.1:0-5907 GCA_013334735.1 Bacteroidota bacterium | reverse complement strand
TTTTCTATGTTTTTATTCAAAGAGTAATCTGCTCCTTTTAATTCTAAATTCGTTTTTTCCTGTGCCCTGGCATTAATACCAATCCCGATTAATACTATTAAGGGTATAAATATTTTTTTCATGTTTTTATGTGTTAAAGTGTTAATGTGCTAATGTGTTAATGTGCTATATTGTTCGTGAATATTTAAAAATTTCTTGGAGAATGTATTTGTTTTTTATTGAAAAATATAAAATCATATCTTAATACTAATTCATGACTTCCCTGATTATACTTGAATGTTTTTAAACCATAAGACCAGTCATAAGAATATCCCAAGTGTAATTGTTCTGTAATATCCAGTCCAACTAAACCTCCAACAGCATCTCCGGTACGAAACATAGCGCCAACCAATAATTTTTTCATGATTATAAACGATCCTGTAAGGTCGGCTTGAACAGGAGCTGCTGAAGTTACTTTAATAAATGTTGTAGGTTTAAAAGCCAGATTATTTGTAATTTTCAACATGGCGCCTGCTATAAAAAAGTAATGTCTTTGTTCCTTTCCTATTAATGTATTTCCGTTTATCTGTTTTATTGAAGAATAATTATTTTGTAATAATTTCGGAACTGAAACTCCCGCATAAAAACGCTCTCTGGAATAATATGCACCTAAACCAAAATTTGGGGTTACATGATTGTTGATATTGCTTAGAAAAACAGGGTCGCTTTGTTGATCGAGATCCAGCGAACTCAAGCTCGCCCTATATATATCCGCTCCCGCGCTTAAACCTAAAGCTAATTTTGATTTTTCATTTAGCTTCATTATATAAGCATAATCAACAAAAACGGCGGTATTGTTACTTGGGCCTATTTTATCATTTAAAACAGATAAGCCCACTCCTATATGCTCGTTATATAAAGGAGAATGAACAGTTAATGTTTGCGTTAAAGGCGCACCTTTAAAATCAACCCATTGTGAACGATGCAACGCCGTTATAGTTAAGGCATCTCTACTCCCTGCATAACCTGGATTAATAGATAATGTATTATACATGTAATGCGTGTACATCGGGGCTTGTTGAGCATTTACGGCAGAACTCCCTAAAGCCAAAACCATTACGAATGTTATTTTTTTAAGTGTTTTCATTTTGTTTTTATTTCGTGTTTATTTTTTATATTTATTTTTATGTTTTATTTTTTACCTGTTGAGATAAATAGTTCCTTTAATAACTTTTGAACCATCACCCAAATCAAGTATATAGAAGTAAGTACCTATTGGTAATTCATCTCCTCCTACTATTAATCCAAACATTGATTTACCATCCCAGGTGTTTTGATAAGGACTTGCTTCGAATACTTTATTTCCCCAACGATTAAAGATTACTATTGTATTAGCAGGATAATTTTCAATACCTCTGATTACAAATAAATCGTTTATTGCATCTGCATTTGGAGAGAATCCTTCAGGAATATGAAACTCAACACAATTTTTTACTAAAATTGTTATTGTTGAAGGTGCAGAACTACAACCATTGGCTGAAACTACTAAAGAATAAGTACCTGCATCTGCTGTTGAAGCGGAAAGTATCACAGGATTTTGTTCTGTCGATGAATATTCATTCGAGCCTATCCAAAGGTAAGTCCCTCCCAGTAATGTTGGTGTTGTCAAATTTATTGAACTTCCTTCACATACCGGTGAATTACTGTTTGCAGCAGCTACCGGTATTTGATTTACGGTTAACTGCGTAACAATAATGCTGTCGCAACTATTTACAGTTGAAAGAGTATCGTTAAAGTTACCTGCCAAAGTGTAAGTATGCCCGTTGAATACATAACTATCACCCTCGCATATAGTCTGAGGATTATTTGTACTATAAACCGGATTAACTGTTAACTGAGTTACAATAATACTGTCGCAACCATTAATTGATGTAAGGGTATCGTTGTAATTAGCGGCTATTGTATAATTATGTCCGTTGAATACATAACTGTTACCACTGCATATTGTCTGTGGATTGTTAGTTGTATAAGCCGGATTAACGCTTAACTGAGTTACGATAATACTGTCGCAACCGTTAATTGCTGTAAGAGTATCGTTGTAATTATTAGCAATTGTATAAGTATGTCCGTTGAATACATAACTGTTACCACTACATATTGTTTGTGGATTGTTTGTTAAATAAGCAGGATTAACTGTTAATTGAGTTACGATAACACTATCGCAACCGTTAATAGTAGTAAGGGTATCGTTGTAATTATTAGCGATTGTGTAGGTATGTCCGTTGAATACATAACTGTTACCACTACATATTGTTTGTGGATTGTTTGTTAAATAAGCAGGATTAACTGTTAATTGAGTTACGATAACACTATCGCAACCGTCAATAGTAGTAAGGGTATCGTTGTAATTATTAGCGATTGTGTAGGTATGTCCGTTGAATACATAACTGTTACCACTGCATATAGTTTGTGGATTGTTTGTTAAATAAGCAGGATTAACTGTTAATTGAGTTACGATGACACTGTCGCAACCATTGATCGCTGTTAGAGTATCGTTGTAATTGTTAGCGATTGTATAAGTATGACCATTGAATACATAACTGTTACCACTACATATTGTTTGTGGATTGTTTGTTAAATAAGCAGGATTAACTGTTAATTGAGTTACGATAACACTATCGCAACCGTTAATAGTAGTAAGGGTATCGTTGTAATTATCAGCGATTGTGTAGGTATGTCCGTTGAATACATAACTGTTACCATTACATATTGTCTGCGGATTGTTAGTTGTAAGATTGAAATTTACCTTTGCAATCACTGCGGTACGTGAGGCAGTTGTGCAGTTTCCAAGAGTTGCGTCAACATAAAATGTATCCGTTACTAAAATAATCGGAGCATAAGTTATTCCTGTTACAAGTGATAAGCCGCCTGTTGGATTTGAATACCAATTGATAATCCCGGCGCTTGCTGTTGCACCCAATGTTACCGTACCTGAACCGCAAATAGAATTTGGAGTCGTTCCTGTAATTGTAGGAATAGCATTAACTGTAAGAGAAGCATAAGTAGAAGAATCATTTGGTGAACAGGAGGAAGTTATCAAAACATTATAGTCGGATGCAGCATCAGAGAGATTCACAGGATTAATTGTAAGCGTATCTGAATTTACTCCTGAAATATTTCCGATGTTGCTTAAGTTTACAGATCCTTTTCTCCATTGATATGTAATACCGGATCCAGTTGCATTTGCTAAAAAACTAATAGAATCACCAACACATGCTATTTGATTAGCAGGTTGAGATGTAATGCTCATAGAAGAAGGCATTGCTGCAGTTAAGCCGGCGGTTGTAATTGCCCCGGTAATTGTAAGCGCTCTTCCATCAAGCACGACACCCGTACTTAATAAAGTGATTGCGCCAACCGGAACGATTATATTTCCCCTGAAAATAGAACCGTCAAGTATGCTTACTCCTCCTCCTTTAACTAACCAAAACACATTTTTCGACTGCGCACCATTGATCAATTTCACTCTGGCATTAGTACTTGTTACAAGAGCTCCGCCCACGACTTTAATAACAAATACAGCATTTGGATTACCTTGCGCATTCAGGTAAAGTGAATCTGTAAGGGTTGGTGTTCCTTTAGCTGCATCAAGCAGGTAAGTATGAGGTGTAAGAACCAAATTTCTTCCAAACAGAGCAGGATATAGCAGTTCAATATCAGGAACCATAGCGTTAAGAGTATCATATAATGTTGACAGATCTGTTGCAGCTAACATGGTAGAAGGATCACCTGTTGGATGAAGAATACCTGTTACATTTCCCGCAGTCCATCCGGTAACTGAACCTCCGCCGGCATTTCCAACATCACCTATAGAAGTAGATGATAAGTTTCCATTAAGCGCACCAGCACCTGAAAATATGGCATAACAGGCAAGAGAAAGAAGATCCGGTTTACGTGGACCTGTAAGATAAGGGCTATTGCAACCAATTGGCATAAATGCCGTGAGTCCATCAATAGTAATGGCTCCTGCAGGTGTGCTAAAAATTCTTCCTTCGAGCGAATCGCCACTACCCATTACAACAGCGCCACCGGTAATAATATTTCCTCTCATTGTTACCAAGGAAGCCATTGTTACAGCACCATCTATTTTCCAAAATACATGGCAAGCCTGAGCTCCATTAATCAATTTTACTTTTGAGAGCGAGTTCGCACCAAATGTTCCAGCTATTTTAATAATAAATTCAGCATCGGGGTTTCCCTGCGCGTCTAATATAAGGTCTAATGTTAGTGTTGCATCTCCTGGTATTGAGTATATACCGGGAGTAAATGTAGCTCCACTTCCCAATGAAAGTGGTCCGGTCAAAGTTGCCGGATTAGCATTTATTTGAGCAATAGTAGCATTCAAAGCAAGTACACATGCAGCAGTTGCAGCATCAGCGCCAGGATGCATGGTTCCATCCACATTCCCGAAATCGGTAATAGAACCGGCAGTGAGTGTTCCTACATCACCTGTAATATGAGATAGGTCAGTTGTATTATCATCCACTAATCCCGCGGAAGTGAAGATAACAAATTTGGAGGCATCTGCGCCTAAGCTGATTACTTGTCCGAAATTTACTTTCGGAAAATATAAAAGAGTAACAGCTGTTACAATTAGTAGTAATTTACTTTTCATTTTAATTGGTTTTAAGTGGTAATTTTATTTTCACTCTGCAAAGTTGCACACGCTTATGCTTATATGTGTTACACAATTTTAGAAATAAGTTACATCATTCACATATTTACAAGTACTTAAAGCGCCTAAAATACTTGAAGCGCCTAAAGTTCCCTCCGCCATGGCGGAGGCGGATTGGAACGCTTAAAGTTTGAATAGGATAGAAAATTAAAATGATTTACTGTTGAGAAATAAGTTTACCTGATTGAATGATTTTATCATTTCCAATAACTCCTTCGGCTCCGTTCAGGATAAGTTTATAGAAATAAATTCCTGAAGGAAGATTACTTGTTTCAAGAGTAGTTGTTTGTTTGCTAATAGTTGTATTCATCACTTCTTTTCCCAAAACATTGTATATTCTCAATTCAACATTATTTCTTTGTGAGGTATCATATATTATGATAGTAATGGATTTACCAAATGGATTAGGATAAATGCTAAAATCAAGAGATTTTTCAAAATTAACAGCCACAATATTTGAGTAAGCAAATTTACCGTCAAAATCTGTTTGCTTAAGCCTATAATATGAAGCGCCGTTGGAAGGATAATAATCAATTGCCGAATAATTCAGAATTGTATTACTGTTTCCGGCGCCATTCAACCTAACTACTTCTTCAAAATAAATTGCATCCTTAGCGCGCTGAATGGTAAAATAATTATTGTTGGTTTCGCTTACTGTTGTCCAATCGAGTTGAACATATACACCTATCTGGTTCGCATCAAAACTCAACAATTCAATAGGCAATGGCGGCGTTAATATTGATACAATATTATTATGCAAGGAAATAGCTCCCGCACGCGAAAGCCCCCTACCAAAAAGAGATGATCCTTCTAATAAGTTTATAGGACCATCAGCAACTAAATTTCCCCTAAAAACAGAGTTATCTCCTAAATCGAATTGTCCTCCAATTTGCCAATACACATTGCTCAATAAAGTTGAATTAATCAGAGTAACGGTTGAGAATGTTCCTACCGCAAAAGCGCCACCTATCCTGATAATAAATAACGAATTGAGATCGCCCTGCCCATCTAATATTATATTTCCATTTAATGTTGCAGCGCCGGCGCCTGTGCTGTAAATACCAGGAGTAAGAATCTGACCGTTCCCTAAACCAACTTCTAAATCAGCGCCTCCCAGCCCGCTTAAATATGTATATGCATTATCAACAGCCGTTGCTGCTAAAGCTGAATTAGCATCAGCCACATGAATTTGT
>JAAXXA010000011.1 GCA_013334735.1 Bacteroidota bacterium | reverse complement strand
ATCTCAGAAACAATAAGAGGTTTAAACATCACTTTAAGAGGAACACAGCCTTCTGTAACATCAGAAAAAATTACTTCTTTTAGAAATTGAACATCATTCAACTTATCATTTTCATTATCAAAACTAATCGTTTTATTTTCTTCTGTTTTGGGAGTATATTCATCTTCGATTTTCAATTTTTTTTCGTCTAACGAAATATTTGAAATTGAATGTGTTGGAGTTATATTAAAATTAGTATTGGATTTATATATGTTCTGATTGTTTTGAGAACTTTGATTATTGATATAACTTTTACTATTATTATTGCTTTCAGTAACATTTGAATAATTGCTTTTGATTTTGTTATTTGAAATTTGAGTTTGAATTTTAATTTCAGGTGTTTCCGAACTTAAAAAATATTTATCAGTAAAATATAAAATTGCAAGAACAGGAATAATAACAGAAGCAGAAATTATTGCAAAACGATAAAATTTATTAGGAAAAAAAGATGATTTTGGCAAATTATTTAATTTTTTTTCAAAATCAAGCCATTCCTTATTATCATAAGGCATCTCGTGCTTGCTTATTTTTTCCTGAAGCAAGGTTTCAAATTTTGTATATTTATTTTTTGTTTCCATTTGTGTATTCTTCAAAAAATCGTTTCAAATTCCTTTTGGCTTTAGCATAATTTGATTTGGAAGTTCCAATATTAATATTTAATTCTTCAGCAATTTCTTTATGTGTGAGTTCTTCAAAAACATACAGGTTAAAAACCATTTTATACATAGGGCTTAGTTTCTGTATAAGTTGCATGATAACTTCTACTTTAAGTTGATTTATTTGTTCAAATTCAATATTGTCATCAAAATCATCAATTCGTTTATCATAATTTCTGTTATCTTCAAATTCTACTAAAAAGTTTTTCTTTTTTCTAACCGAATCGATAGCAGTATTAGTAACAATTCTTTTTACCCAACCTTCAATAGAACCATTAAAGGCAAAATTTTTCAGATTTCCAAAGACCTTAATAAAACCATCATGAAGGATGTCTTTTGCTTCATCTCTGTTGTCGGAATATCTCATACAGATAGAAAGCATTTTTCCATAAAATAACTGATAGAATTTTTGCTGACTTATTCTGTCTCCTTTGATGCAATCACCCACCAGTTGTTTTACGTTGTCGATATCAGACAAATCAATCATAAATTATTTAGCGTTTAAAGACGATATTATAATGTAAAGGTTGCTTATAGTTTAACATTAAATCAGCAATTTAAATGTAAATTATAAATTTTTTTAAAGATTTTGATGATTTATACCGATTAGCTTTCAGTAATATTTTTTCAAAAAAATAAACACAAAGCAAATCGGCATATATCAATCTATTTTTTCTAATTCGATTGTATCTTTTAGAAAAAAGATTGGTATTATACATTTTGCAATCATAAATACAATTTTATTTTAAAATTTCAATTATTTTTTCTTCAAAATGCATAATTTTCAATAACAATCTGATTTAACAGCTAATCATTTCAATTGTCTGAAAAGTTAAAAGCTATAAATATATTGTAACCTTACAAAACATACAAAAATAGGAATATTAATTTAAACAACATGAAAGCGGGAAAAAATTAAAGAAAAGCAAGTAATTATATTTGTTAAATTTTATATATATATGTATCTTTGTAAATTATTGTATGATTTAATCAGAATCTACCTCATAAGACATTTAAATATCAACAAAAGGTCAAACTTATGAAAATACAAAAATTAATAGGAGCAAATAATAAAGCCGTCACAGGTATTATATATCTTATGATAGTTTTTAGCTTTTCTAATTTCTCTTTTAATTGTCTTGCACAGGGAGTAACAATTAATGCAAACGGTTCTGCTGCAGATAACTCAGCAATGCTTGATGTTCAAGCTGATACTACTTCAAGCTCCACTAGTAAGGGGCTTTTAATACCGCGAATGAGCACTTCAAAAAGGCCCGACAATCCTGCCAAAGGTCTTATAATTTACAATACAGATTGTAATACTTTCGAATTTTATGACGGAGCATCATGGTTACCAATTTTTAACATGAGCAGTTATATATCTGCTCCGGGTATTATTACAGGTTTAACGAACTTTTGTTCAGGTCAAACAGGTGTATCATATTACGTTTCCCCAATTGAAGGGGCAACATCTTACAATTGGACAGTTCCTTCAGGAGCTTCGATAACTTCAGGACAGAACACAACCAATATTGTGGTAACCCACGGAAATACAACTGGAGATATTTGCGTTACATCAAGTAATAGCTGCTTTACCAGCCTTCCTACTTGTTTGGCTGTTTCATATACTACACCATCGCCAGCAGGAACAATCACCGGACCCGATTCGGTTTGCCAGGCACAGTGGTATTCTAATTTTTACGTACCAGATATATCAGGCGCGACCAGTTACACATGGGTATATTCCAATTCAGGAGCTACTGTTTATGGATGGACAAACCCTTCATCAATCTATTTTTCTGATGCTATATCGGGTAATTTAACTGTAAAAGGAACAAATGCTTATTGTGATGGAGCTTTTTCAGCCCCTTTTCCAGTAATAGTTAAACCATTACCCAGCACTGCAGGAACAATGACAGGAACAGCCACAGTTTGTCAGGGACAAAATAATGTTTCATACTCTGTGGCAGCAATAGCAAATGCAACAGGCTATTCATGGACGCTTCCATCAGGAGCTACTATTGCATCAGGGAGCAATACAAATTCAATTACTGTTAATTTTTCTACAAGCGCATCATCAGGTAATATTTATGTTAGAGGGACAAATTCATGTGGTTATGGACAGCAATCTACATATTATTATTTAACCGTGAATCGTTTACCGGTTACCGCAGGAACAATTGCGGGAACTAATAACGTTTGTCAAGGGCAAAACAGTATTTCATATTCCGATGCCATACAATATGCAACTAGTTATACATGGACATATTCTGGAACTGGAGGTACTATTTCAGGATCAACAAATCCGATTACAATCAATTTTTCATCAAATGCAACTTCTGGAAACTTAGCAGTAAGAGGAGTAAATGCCTGTGGAAATGGTTCTCAATCGCCAAATTATCCCGTAACTGTTAAAGCAATACCGGCCGCTGCAGGAACAATCACAGGAACTAATACTGTTTGCAAAGGACAAAGCAGTGTTTCTTATTCCGTTCCTGCTATTGCGGATGCGACAAGTTATATATGGACATACGGAGGTACGGGAGCTACTATTTCAGGATCAACAAATTCAGTTACAATAAATTTTTCGGCAAGTGCAACATCAGGTAATTTAACTGTAAAAGGAACAAATTCTACTTGTAATGGTACAGTTTCAGCTTCATATTTGATTACAGTAACATCAACACCTGTTACTGCAGGAACAATAACAGGAACTAATACAGTATGTCAGGGGCAAAATAATGTTTCGTATTCCTTACCTGCCGTAACTTACGCGACTAGTTACACATGGGCATATTCAGGAACAGGGGTTTCTTTCTCAGGGTCAACAAATCCAGTTACGATTAATTTTTCTGAAAGCGCGACATCGGGTAATTTATATGTAAAAGGAACAAATTCTTGTTATAGTGGACCAATATCCCCATATTATACGATAACAGTAATATCAATACCGGTTAACCCCGGAACAATTAACGGATCAAGTACTGTTTGTAAAGGACAAAATAATGTTTCTTACTCCGTATCAATACCTTATGCAACAAGTTACACATGGGCTTATTCCGGAACAGGAGCTACTATTTCGGGATCAACAAACCCTGTTACAATAAATTATTCTACAACTGCCACATCAGGCAATTTAACTGTAACAGGAACTAATTCATGCGGAACAGGAACACAATCTTCAAATTTTCCAGTAACAACGATTGATTGCTCCTCATGCGTATCACAAATGACAGATGCTAGAGATAGTAAAATATATAATGTTGTTCTAATCGGCGCACAATGTTGGATGGCACAAAACCTTAATATAGGTTCAAAAATATCAGCAAGTACATCACAGACGAACAACAGTACTTTAGAAAAGTACTGTTATAATAATGATGAAACTAATTGCAACACTTACGGTGGATTGTATCAATGGGCTGAAACGGTTCAATACATAAATGGAGCAACAAATTCGGCTTCATGGAATCCTGTTCCATCAGGAAATGTTCAAGGTATATGTCCAGCCGGTTGGCACTTACCCACAAATGCCGAATGGATAATATTAGAAGAGTTTCTTGGTATGTGTACTGGCACTTCAGGTACAAACCCCTATTGTTCAGGTACAACAGGGCAATGGCGAGGGACAAATGAGGGATCTAAATTAAAAGAAGCAGGAACGGCTCATTGGGTTATTGGCACAACTTGTAACGGCTACTGTAATACAAGTGGTTTTACTGCTCTTCCTGGTGGTCGCTGTTATACATATGCCAGTACGTTCTACGATATTAACCACTGGGGTAACTGGTGGTTGGCTACAGATGTTAATTCTAATTCCGCATGGCGGAGAAGCCTTCTTTGGGATACTCATATTTATAGTGGCAGTGGAACTAAGACAGAAGGTTATAGTGTGAGGTGCTTAAAGAACTGGTAATAGAAAAAAATATTATATTTGTTATTTTAAGAAATTTATCAAAACAATTTGTCAGAAGCTTAAAATGTGAAAAATATTAACAAAAAAAAGACTTATGAAAACACACAAACTATATAAAGCAAAAAAAGTGACAAGATATATTGCATATCTTTTGCTCACTTATTACTTTTCATTTTCTGCTTCAAACTGTCTTGCACAAAACGGAGGCGCTGCAATTAACCCAACCGGAGCTGCTGCTGATAATTCTGCGATGCTTGATGTTGCTGCCGATACTTCTTCAAGTTCCTCCAGTCAAGGGCTTCTTATTCCGCGCATGGGTACTACGAGGCGACCGGAAAGCCCTGCTAAAGGACTCATGATTTACAATACTGATTGTAATTCATTCCAGTATTATAATGGTACTTCATGGATTTCATTTTACAGCACCAATAACTTTGTACCTGCAACAGGTGATATTTCAGGTGTAACAACCTTTTGTTCCGGTCTTACAGGAGTAGCATATTCTGTTTCTCCTATAACAGGAGTAACATCGTATAACTGGACTGTCCCTTCGGGAGCTTCTATAAGCTCAGGACAAGGTACTAGCAGTATTACAGTAGATTTCGGAAGTACATCAGGAAACATATGCGTTACAGCAAGTACTAGCTGTGGTACAAGTTCCGCTACTTGTTTGTTGGTTACAAATATTAATGTACCTGATGCAGCAGGAACAATAAGTGGAACAAGTACAGTTTGTCAGGGTCAAAACAATGTTTCTTATTCTGTACCTGCTATAGCAAATGCAACAAATTACACATGGACACTTCCTTATGGTGCTTATATCAGTTCTTGCAGCAATACAAATTCTATAACAGTTAGTTTTTTACCTTATGCTTCATCAGGTGATATTACTGTATATGGTACTAACCAAGCTTGTACGGGAGCTATTTCAGCGGCTTTTCCTATAACAGTTAGTACAACCTTAGCTGCAGCAGGAACAATCACGGGTCCAAGCACAGTTTGTGTGGGAGATTACTATGCAACTTATACTGTGCCTGAAATAGCAGATGCAACCGGTTACACTTGGACGGTTCCACAGTATGCTTCTATTACCAGCACTCCAACTCCAAATTCCATTACAGTATATTTTCCATACAGTTATTCCTCCGGAAACATCACCGTTTATGGTACTAATGCTTTATGTTCAGGCGGTGTTTCACCGGTTTTTCCAGTATCAGTAGAATTATTACCGGCTGCGGCAGGAGCAATTACCGGTTCAAGTTCAGTTTGTGCAGGAGATTATTATGTTTCTTATACAGTTGCGCCAATAGCAAATGCAACAAGTTATATATGGACACTTCCCACAAATGCTTATATTACAGGTGGCTCCAATACAAATTCCATTACGGTTTATTTTCCAGGTGGTTCTTCATCAGGCTATATTTCAGTTTATGGTACAAATTCTGTTTGCTCAGGTGGTGTTTCAACAGCATTATATGTATCAGTAAATACTGCCGCTTCTTTTAGTTACTCAGGAAGTCCATATTGTAATACAGGCACCGCTTCTGTTAGCTTAAACGGAGATGGTATAGGAGGCACATTTTCAGCAGATGGACAGGGACCAATATATGTATCAAGTAATGGAGATGTCGATTTGTCCTCAAGCCAACCCGGTGGCTACACAGTTACTAATACGGTAAACACGGGCTGTCCACAATCTTCTACAACTGCTTACATTACAATAACAGCATTACCGGTAGCCACTTTTAGTTACACAGGAACTCCATATTGCAGTAATGTAGGAACGGCTTACCCAACCTTTGATGGAGGCGGTGTGGCAGGCACATTTACGTGTACAGATCCTGCATTAATTTTAACTCCAAGCAATGGATATATAGACTTAGCATCAAGTCCACCCGGTGGTTATTGGGTAACCAATACAATTGCAGCAACAAGTGGATGCGCCGAAGTTTCGGCATCTGCTTATATTACTATAACGACGCTTCCGATTGCCACCTTTAGTTATACAGGAACACCTTATTGCGGCTATGGAACCACTTCACCTACTTTAGATGGAGGCAGTACGGCTGGCACATTTTCATCTACAAGTCCATATATATATTATGATGGAAGCGTAAGTTTAAATTTAGTCACACCAGGTGATTATACGGTTTACAATACAATTCCAACTTCAGGAGGATGCCCCGAGGTAACTGCAACATCTTCAATTACAATAACAGCATTACCGGTAGCGACATTTAGTTATACAGCAACGCCTTATTGCAGTGATGCAGGAACTGCTTCGCCTACTTTAGATGGAGGCAGTACGGCTGGCACATTTTCATCCACTAGTGGATTAATTATAGATGCAAGTGGAAATGTAAACTTATCAGCAAGTACTCCCGGTACATACACTGTAACTAATACTATAGCAGCAGCAGGCGGTTGCCCCGAGGTAACTGCAACATCTTCCATTTCAATAACTGCATTACCGGTAGCGACATTTAGTTATACAGCAACGCCGTATTGCAGTAATGTGGGAGGTACTTCACCCACATTTGATGGGGGTGGTGTAGCAGGATCATTTTCATCCTCGGGAGGCTTAAATATAGATGGAAGCGGAAATGTATATCCATCATCAAGTACACCCGGTGGTTATACGGTTTACAATACAATTGCCGCATCAGGAGGATGTGCAGCAGTTGAGGCATCTAATTCAATTACAATAACAGCATTACCTGTAGCCACTTTTAGTTATTCAGCAACGCCATATTGTAGTGATGCAGGAACCGCATCACCTACAATAGAAGGCGTAGCAGGCACATTTTCATCCTCAGGAGGTTTAAGTATAGATGGGAGCGGAAATGTAAACCTATCAGCAAGTACACCAGGTGGATATACGGTGTACAATACTATAGCAGCAGCAGGAGGATGCGAAGCAGTTGAAGCAACTTCTTCCATTACAATAACAGCATTACCGATAGCCACTTTTAGTTATTCAGGGACACCTTATTCAAGTACTTCAGGAACTGTTTATCCTACATTAGACGGTGTGGCAGGTACATTTTCAATCACAGGTGGTTTAACTATAGATGCATCAGGAGGTGTAGATACAGCAAGTACACCTGGTGATTATACGGTAACCAATACTATAGCAGCAGCAAGCGGTTGCGCAGAGGTAACTGCAACATCTCCTATTTCTATAACGCCATAAGGGTGGTTGAAGCAGATTTATTTTAAGCAACGGAGGTCTTTTTTACAATAAAATGGGCTGCTTTCCTCCCAAATACTACCAAAAATGAAAATGCAAGAGATATTTTCATATTAAGAAATATTCTATCTTTGTATATAATTATATAACCCTCATAAGACGTTCCAAATACCAACAAAATAAAAACTTATGAAAATACAAAAAGTAATAGAAGCAAATAAAGTCAGAAAAGTAATAGCATCCAGATTTCTCACTTTTTGCTTTTTATTTTTTCTTATACTACGCATGTCGCTATTTACATTCAACGGTCTTGCACAAGGAGTAACTATCAATGCAAACGGTGATGTAGCAGATAACTCAGCAATACTTGACATACAATCTGATACCACTTCAAGTGCTACCAGTCAGGGATTATTAATACCACGAATGAGTACTTCAAAAAGACCTGACAATCCTGCCAAAGGTCTTATAATTTACAATACAGATTGTCGCACTTTCGAATATTACAACGGAACATCTTGGACTCCCATTTACAATAAAAACTTTTTAACTGCCCCAGATAATATTACCGGCTTATCAACCTTTGTTTGTGGTCAAACTGGTGTAACATATTCTGTTCCTTCAGTATCAGGAGCGACATCTTATAACTGGACAGTTCCTTCAGGATCTTCTGTAACTTCAGGTCAAAACACTACAAATATTACTGTTACTTATGGAAATACTTCAGGAAGTATATGTGTTACAGCAAGCAATAGCTGTTTTACAAGTATTGCAACTTGTTTTTCGGTTAACAATATTATCCCTTACGCAGCAGGAACTATAAGTGGAACAAATATAGTTTGCAAAGGGCAAAGTAATGTTTTTTATTCCGTACCTGACATAACAGATGCAACAAGTTACATTTGGGAATATTCTGGCTCAGGGGCTACCTTTTCAGGATCAACAAACCCGGTTACAATCAATTTTTCTTCAAACGCAACATCAGGTAATATAACTGTAAAAGGGGCAAATTCATGCGGTAATGGTACACAATCTCCAGATTATCCAGTAACTATAAAAACAATTCCCCTAACAGAAGGAACAATCACCGGAACAAATACCGTTTGCAAGGAGCAACTTAATGTTTCTTATTCCGCACCATCTATAACAGATGCTGATAGTTACACATGGTCATATTCAGGAAATGGGTTTGCAATAATTTCAGGTACTAACAATAATCATATCACATCTAATTTCTCTAACGCTGCCACTTCAGGCACACTAACATTTACACCAAGCAATTTATGTGGCACTGGACAGGTATCCACAGGTTATAATATTACTGTTAATAATAGCACAGCGCCCACCACAGCCAATGCGGGCTCTAATAATATAAATATCGCATGTGGTCAGAATACAGCAACATTAGAAGGGAATTCACCCACAGTTGGAACTGGTTCATGGTCCTTAGTTTCCGGTGCAGCCACTATAACCACTCCAAGTTCACCAACATCAGGAGTTACAGGATTAGCTTTACCAGACACTGCAATACTTAGATGGACAATATCTAATTCTAATTGTACAGCTTCAACAGACGATGTAGAATTAATTACTACTTCATGCATTACTTGCGGCACCCAAGTATGGGCTACAGTCAATTCAAATGTAGGAACAAGAATAAACCATAATATTGATCAAAGTAATAATGGCATAATTGAAAAATACTGTTACAATGATTTGGAAGCAAATTGTTCTACTTATGGTGCGTTATACCAATGGAATGAAGCAATGCAATACGGTAGCAGTCCAAACTGCGATCCTTGTGGCAGTGGAGGGCGACAAGGCATTTGTCCTACGGGTTTCCACATCCCTACTGACTTGGAATGGAGCCGTTATGAATACTGTTTGGAAAGCACCATTGCTCCAACAGGAAATACTACTCTTGCAACTTTCCAAAATACAATAGCTTATCGCGGCACTTCCACTAGTACTAAGATAAAAGTTACGCCAAGTAATACTCCTGCATGGAACGGCACCAATACAAGCAGTTTTTCTGCATTACCCAGTGGATTCCGTTATCCTGATGGAGTTTTCATGTATCAGGGCGAGTCAGCGCAATTATTGTCTGCTCAATTGGGATATACTCGTGGGGTGTCGGCTAATCCAACCTTGTACCGCTATTTTTCTGCTAGTTGGAACTATGCAATATCTGTTCGTTGCCTTAAAGACTGAAATGCTAAGTAAAGAGATTTATTTAAAGATATTCTTAACAAATTTATCATAAATAATCTGTCAGGCAGTTAAAAAATGAAAAATATTAAAATAAAAACGCTTTATGAAAATACAAAAATTTATTAAACAAAACAGAATTTTTAGAAGTATCGCATACATTATGCTCGTTTTCTACTTTTCTTTTTCCACTTTAATATGTCTTGCACAAACCGGGGGCGCAGCAATTAATTCCACAGGGGTTGCAGCCGATAACTCTGCAATGCTTGATGTTTCTTCCGATACCACTTCAAGTAATACAAGTCAAGGACTTCTTATTCCGCGTATGGGAACATCAAGACGTCCTGATAATCCTGCCAACGGGCTTATCATCTATAATACAGAATGCAATGTATTTCAATACTTTGATGGTACTTCGTGGATTTCTTTATACAGTTCCAATAATTATATATCTAATCCGGAAAACATTACCGGATTAACAACTTTTTGTCCGGGGCAAACAGGTGTAACATATTCTGTTTCTCCAATTACAGGAGTAACATCTTATAACTGGACTGTCCCATCCGGAGCTTCGATAACTTCAGGACAGAACACAAACAGTATTACTGTTGATTTTGGAAGTACATCTGGAAATATTTGTTTAACAGCAATTAATGACTGTGGCAAAAGTTCTCCAACTTGTATGCAAGTTACAAATATTACTATACCTGATGCAGCTGGCACAATAAGCGGAACAAGTACAGTTTGTCAGGCTCAAAACAATGTTTCCTATTCCGTACCTGAAATTGCAAATGCTACAAGTTACACTTGGAGCCTTCCTTATGGCGCTACAATTATTTCAGGTAGCAATACAAATTCGATTACACTTAGCTTTGCAACGGACGCTTCATCAGGAGATATTACTGTATATGGTATGAACCAAACTTGTACAGGTGCTGTTTCAACTGCTTTTCCAGTAACTGTAAATCCATCACTTGCCACTGCAGGAACAATAACAGGGCAAAGTACAGTTTGCGTGGGAGATTACATTGTTTACACAGTAGATGCTATACCTAATGCAACAGCTTACGTTTGGACAGTTCCTTCAAATACTTCTATTTCCGGGGATCCAACATCTAATTCAATTACAGTATATTTTCCATACTACTACTCATCAGGGAACATTTCAGTTTATGCTACAAATTCCAATTGTACAGGAGCTGCCTCACCTGCTTTTCAGGTGATAGTGGATGTAAAACCGCCTGCTGCAGGAGTAATCAGCGGACCAACTTCTGTTTGCACACAAAATTATGCTACCTACACTATAGATCCTATATTAAATGCAACAAGCTACACATGGGGGCTTCCTTCAGGAGCTTACATTGCAGGAGGAGGCAATACATATATTACTATTTATTTTCCGGCAGGTTCTCAATCAGGCGACATTACAGTTTTTGGTAAAAATTCCATTTGCGACGGAACTGCTTCATCACTTGCAATAAGTGTAAATGAATTGCCTGCTGCAGCTGGAACAATTACAGGTCCAGCTTCAGTTTGCAGGGGATATTACCTTGTTACTTATACAATAGATGAGATTCTAAATGCAACAAGCTATACATGGACACTTCCTACAAATGCTGTTGTTTCGAGCTATCCCACAATTAATTCAATATCTGTCTATTTTCCATACCCCTCCTCTCCGGGAGATGTTATTACCGTTTGTGGTACCAATGCAGGATGTAACGGTACTGTTTCAACTGCATTTCCTGTTACAGCTTATGAATTACCTGCTGCTGCTGGAACAATTACCGGATCCCCTACAATTTGTGTTGGTCCTGCGGGAGCTGGCAATGCCTATTCTGTAGAGCTAATTGAAAATGCAACATCTTATACTTGGGAGGGACCAGGTTCTGTTGCTTTGTACCCAGATGCAGATCCTAAATCTGTTTGGGCTCACTTTGCCGTAAGTGCTGAATCTGGCAATATTACGGTTTATGGTACTAATTCTGGATGTAGCGGAACTCCTTCATCCATATATGTAACTGTAGAAGGATTATCCTCCGCTACTTTTAGTTACTTAGGAATGCCATATTGCAGTAATGCAACAAATCCATTACCTAATTTAAACGATT
Source organism: Bacteroidota bacterium (assembly GCA_013334735.1). Classification (GTDB taxonomy): domain Bacteria; phylum Bacteroidota; class Bacteroidia; order Bacteroidales; family CG2-30-32-10; genus JAAXXA01. The sequence goes on along the minus strand of JAAXXA010000011.1, from coordinate 4,482 downwards.
GGAGTAGTATTGCTGGAACATTTTCATCTACAGAAGGTTTAGTATTTGCAAATCCAAGCACAGGAGAGATAAACTTATCAGCAAGTACTCCCGGTTATTATAATGTAACCAATACAATAGCATCAACAGCTATTTGTCCGGAGGTAACGGCAACATATTATGTTACAATAATATCACCTTCAGTGCCAGTTGAAGCAGCAGGAAGTGATGCGGCAGAAACTTCATTCACAGCAAACTGGGCTGCTTCTACTCCAAATACAGCCACAGGCTATTACTTAGATGTTTCAACTGATAATTTTGCTTCTTTTTTGATTAATTCATTAGATGTGGGCAATGTTATATCTTATAGTGTAACTGGTTTAAATTGCGGTAATACATATTACTATCGTGTAAGGGCATATGATGCAAGTGGTTGTATAAGCGTTAATTCAGGAACAACAACTTATGCAACTTCTTCTTGTTTTAGCGCAACAGGAGGAAATGTAATTACTTCGGGAGGGAAAACGATTCATACATTTACTACAAGTGGAACATTTACAGTAACTGGAAGCGGATCCATAGAAGTATTAGTAATAGGCGGTGGAGGTGGCGGTGGGAGTAATCGTGGAGGAGGAGGTGGAGGAGGTGGATACCAATACGATGCTGCATTTGCTGTAACTACTCAAGATTATACAGTTACTATAGGTGACGGGGGTGTTGGTTCAAACGGAAACAATAGTGTTTTCTCTTCGATTATTGCTTACGGCGGTGGTTTAGGCGCTTCCCCTAAAAATTCAGGTGAGAACGGGAGTTCCGGAGGAGGTGCATCTATGTCACCAACTGGTGGAACAGGTAGTCAAGGATATAATGGTGGTGCGGGACTAGATCAATCTTATGCAGATGATGGCTCTGGTGGTGGTGGAGGTGGTGCAGGCGCTGCAGGAGGCGATGGAGCTCTGACCGTTGGAGGTAACGGAGGAGATGGAATTTCAAATTCTATTTCGGGTTCATCAGAAACTTATGCAGGAGGAGGAGGAGGTTCTGTAGGTAATGTTGGAACCGGAGGTGCAGGAGGTGCAGGTGGAGGTGGAAAAGCAGGGAATGCATCTGAAAGTGGAACAGCAGGATCGGCAAATACAGGTGGCGGAGGTGGCGGAGGTGCAAATAATTATGCAGGCGCTGCAGGAGGGTCAGGGATTGTGATTATTAGCTACCCAACGCCATAGGAATTTCTAAAACATCTGAAATTTTGAGGAGCATATAATTTGCTATGATTAACTGCTTTTTAAATTGTTTTTCTTAAAAATATTTTTGAATTCGTATAAAAACAGTTGAATATCTTTAACTGAAAGAAAAATATCTTTAGTTTTTGCACCCGAAATCTTTATAAAGAAAAATATCTGATAAACAAGTATTGAAAGATATGCCGTTGATGCAGTAATACCGGCTCCTACAAGTTTGTATTGAGGAATAAGAATATATCCCAGCGCTATTGTAAAAACTAATCCTATTGAAGAGCTTATGCTGTTGTGATAATGTTTGCCTATACCTGAAAAATAATGGCTTAGCGAGAATGATAATGAAAGAAAAAGGATACCCGAACTGAGGCTTAGAATAACAACAGGTAATTCACTAAAATCTTTACCAAATATAACTGAAAAAAAACTGTGAGGTATAAGAATTAAAATTATCAAAAGGAAAAATGTAACCAGAAAAGAAACTTTTCCAAATAAAAGAGTAATTTTTTTTGCATATTCTTTATCATCAGTATTTGAAATTTTTGAATATTGAACAATCGCCATGCTTTTACCGGTTAACCACAAACCTTCGGAAAGTTGCACACCTACTGAATAAATTCCTAGAGCAGCCCTGCCAATAAAATTTTCTACAAGAAAATAACTGAAACGATAATTGAATAATTGAATTATATTGGCTATTTGAACGTAAGTTCCAAATCGTAATATGTTATATAAAACTTCTTTTAAATTTTTAAGATTGCTAAAGTGAAATAACCGAAATGCAGCTATCATAGACAGAAACAGGCCGAATAAATAAGAAATGTAAAGCGCAATAATATATGCATAAACATTTTTATTGTTTTGTTGAAAAATCATAAAAATTAACACAGCAATAAGGAGAATAATCTGAGCGGTGGTAATTATATTAAATTGTTTTATCTTTTCTTTCCCTAATAAAATATTCAAATTCACTGAAGATAACGATTGAATAAGTGATAGAAAAAAAATGTGAATAAAATATCCATCAGGTATTAAGTATAAAATTTTCAATAAGTAAGAACAAACAATAGCCGTAAAAAATGCCCAAATATATGAAGGTATAAACAATTTATAAACTTCAAACCTTGGTATGAGATATATTAAAGCTGAACCTCCAACGAAGTTGTTTACCATTTGAACAATAGTAATTCCCAATATTACAAGGCTTATAGTGCCCATAGCTTCGGCGCCTAACTGTTTGGAAGTTATTATTATAATTATCAGACTTACTAAAGCACTTAGCAAGCGGGACCCTATTGTTCCCAGAACTTTTTTTATCATCATTTATTTATTCTGCAAAGTTTTTTTACTTTACGACCTAAGTGATATATGAATGCAGCGCTTACAAAAGTATGTTTTTTTGCGTCAAATATTGTATATTCTCCTAACCCGCATACAGTATGAATTCCTAAATTATATTTGCTTTTATTGATTGGAAAAACATAACCTACCGTTTCTTCTTTGAATTCAAAAGTATTTAATTTTGTGATTTTATTCAAAGTAATTTTACCTCCATAAGTACGTGAGCTATCCTGAGCGGGACGATATAAAATATTGTCATTTACAAATGGAATTCCTGCAGGTCGCGCAGAACGAATATCAGATTTAACGGGGTTGGCAGGATGAGAAATATAAGGTCCATCAAAGTTTGCAGAATAATATAAATATAAGTTTACATTTGGCTCATTAGATTTTTTTGTGCAGAAAAGCCACCAAATATCATCATGTTTAACAATAGTGCTATCAACGGCATCAGTATTTTCAAGAAGTGTTTTATAAAATTGTAAATGCCCTGTTGATTTGTCTATTTTGTACAAATCCGCTTGATTGTTTTCAAAAGATTCAGGGATACAAAAAAGCTCATCATTATTTTCAAAAATATAGGGATATGATAAATGATAAGGTTTTTCCAAAATTAATTTTTCATCTGAGAAGCCCGTTATATCAGAAAATGTCATTTTACTAATACTTCCTTTTCTTGTTTTATAGTTAAAACTTTCAAAGAAAATGTTTATTTTATTGTCGTAAATGTATGCAAAACTATCGGCTCTGAAATATTGTGATTTTTGAGCAGGCAGCCATTTAATTTCTTTTTCAGAAATACCGGATTTGATAATTTTATTCAGAGGTGTTTTAGTAATTCCTATGTTCCAATGCTCGGTTCGGAAAAGTTCGTTATAATGGAATTTTATTTTATTGACAAGTATTTTTGAAATAAACTTTAACATTTGAATGTTAGAAGGATATGTGTAAATCTTAGCTTTTGAAGAAGAAGGAGAAAAAGCAATATAATCGGAAACTCCATTTTTAATATCAACACAAATTTGCAAGGGCCATGAAGAACAATTATATAAAATACTATCGGTATTAGCCTGATAAGAATGTTTAATTGTTTCAAACCAGCCTTTTTTTAAAATAATTCCAGAATCAAGTTTATCAGTAAGTCGCTGAAGGATCACGCCATTTATTGGATCGTTGTTATATATTTCCCATAATCCGGCAGGACCTCCCCTATATTTTTCTTCATCATCGTGATGAAACGACCATATTCCATATTTTGAAGCATTAAGAATTTCACCCCTGATAATATTAAATCCAAAGCGCATCATAAAATCAAGTTCATTATTTTTTATAAATGCGACATCTTCATCAGAGAAATATTCAGAAAATTTTCCATGCATAATTACTGAACATTTCATTTTAGGGATGTTCTCAAATTTTTGAGATAAATCTATTTCCTTTGTGGAATGGGGTTTATAAAAATATTTAGTATAGAATTTATAAATAAAATTTTTCTCTAACCAATAGACAATTTTTTTAAGAAAAGCTTTTTTTTCGGGTATTTGTGAGTTAATTATCAGAAGGCAAAGTTCCGTTTCATCAGATTCAAGTAGCTTTTCGATAACTTTAACCTGCCATGCTTTAAATGAAAGACCATTGCATAAAATTCCAAAACGAATTTTTTTATCGTTTTTGGGTTTCGTATTTTTTGTAATAGTGCCCATTAAAAATATTAAAGAAAATACTTTGCACGGTGTAAATTATTACATTTGGGTTTCAGGTATAGGGTATAAGGGTAAATGGTATAAATGATCTTCCTTATGCCTTTATACCGAATACCTCTATACCTTTTTGTATTCATAAAATGCGACAATTTATCCCGTTTTTAGTATAACATAAAAAGATTAAGGTGTATAATAAAAAACTCCGGCAAAAAATTCTGCCG
>JAAXXA010000363.1:3042-3991 GCA_013334735.1 Bacteroidota bacterium | reverse complement strand
ATTTTCCTTTAGGATCGAAATCAGAACCTCCTTTACCACCGCCCATAGGTAATGTTGTTAAACTATTTTTAAATACCTGCTCAAAAGCAAGAAATTTCAAAACGCCTAAGTTTACAGTCGGGTGAAATCGCATTCCGCCTTTGTAAGGACCTATAGCGCAATTCATCTGAATTCTGAAACCCCTGTTAATTTGGAATTCGCCTTTATCATCTACCCATGGAATTCTGAATATGAAAACTCTTTCAGGTTCAATCATTCTTTCTAAAATTTTGGCATCTTTGTATTTGGGATGTTCTTCAATGAATGGAATTAATGTTTCTACAACTTCCATTACTGCTTGGTGGAACTCAACTTCGCTTGGGTTTTTTGCTACCACCTTGTCCATGAATTGTTTTAATTTTGGATCCATTTAGTTTTTTTTTTAAGATTAGACAATAATTTATTTGTATTAAATGTATTTAATTTTTGATTTAGCAATATTATTATAATTCTTTTTTAAATAACCAAAAGAAAAAGAAAAAAAATAAATCATTTTTTTCTTGGTTATGTCAAAAATAAGTTTATAAAGTAATTCTTATTTTTTTAGATTTATACTCTGAACGGGATAAATTTCCGCATTTTATGAATGCAAAAAGGTATAGAGGTGTTCGGTATAAAGGCATAAGGAAGAGCAAGTTATAATATGTACCTTTATACCCCTATACTCTTATACCTCCGCCTGTGGCGGATACCAGAAGCCCAAATGTAATTATAATACCTTGATGTTATTTAGGGTCTGTCCGTAATATCAATACATAACGTCATTGCAAGGAGTTCGCCGCGGCGAACCACGAAGCAATCTTCTGACTATCAATGATGAGATTATTCACAAAACCTTTATTTTAAAGGTGTTCATGAGTCGCTCCGCTAAGTTGCTTCACGGAGTTTATCCTGACAAAGGAAGGGTTCG
>JAAXXA010000363.1:0-3032 GCA_013334735.1 Bacteroidota bacterium | reverse complement strand
CGTGAAGCAATTTAGCGGAGCGACTCATGAACACCTTTAAAATAAAGGTTTTGTGAATAATCTCATCATTGATAGTCAGAAGATTGCTTCGCGGAGTTTATCCTGACGAAGGAAGGGTTCGCAATGACGACATTGCAGACATACTCTATTTAATCATAAACAATCTAAATCATCAGCCTTCTATTACTTTTTTTTTGTTTAACTAAAAATATTAATTTTACTGCGTAATCCAATAGTTTATTATGATTAATATTGGACGTTAAAATTTGATTGAGAAATGATGGAAAGTGATTCATATTCAAAATCGGAATTTAAACCCGATGAAATACAGCGAATACTTTTTGAGAAAAAAGAACGTCTTAAGGAGCTAAATGCTATTAACCAGACAACAGCTATTCTTAAAAGTAATTATCCAATAGAAGAAATGCTTCAGGAAATTTGCTCTATACTGCCTCACGCTTGGCAATATCCTGAATATACCGCTGTAAGAATCAAATTTACCGGAAAAGAATTTGTTACGCCAAATTTTAAAGAAACAAAATGGGTTCAACGAAGAATGTTTGAAACCATTGATGACAAAGAAGGCGCGATTGAAATTTTTTATCTTAAAGAATTTCCTATCATTGATGAAGGTCCTTTCATGAAAGAAGAGCGACACCTCATAAATAATCTTACTGTACTTTTATCAGGTTATCTTAATACTATTTTAGGGAAAAATTTATTAAAAATAGCTCAAATAAAAGATAATATACAACTGCCTGAAAAGCAACAACAGCTTTCCTCAACTATGAGCATGCAGCTTTTGCAAAAATTTCTTAATAAACACAATTCCGACAGAGATATATATCACGATTTAATGCCTTATAAAGTTAGAGAAGTTCTTTTGGTAGCGAATTTATATGATGCATATATTATTGAAAAAGAAGGAAGATTTTTCGAACAACTTACAGGAGAATATTATCAGTTAAACCTTTCTTCTGTTCCTCGAATAACAGGTGTTTCATCTCCCGAAGAAGCTCTTGAAAAATTACAGTTCCAGCATTATGATCTTGTTATTTTAATGATGGGTATCGACAAAAATACTCCTGTTCAGCTTAGCGAAATTATCAGACATATTTATCCAAATATTCCTATTCTTCTTTTGCTTAACAACAATAGTGATGTTGGTGAATTTGAAAAAAGAAAAATTACCAGTATTGATAAAATGTTTGTATGGAACGGCGACAGCAAAGTCTTTCTGGCGATGATTAAGTATATTGAAGATTTGATGAATATCGACAACGATACAAAAATAGGTTTGGTCAGGGTTATTTTATTAGTTGAAGACTCAACAAAATATTATTCCCGTTTTCTTCCCATTCTTTATTCTATTGTTATTGAACAAACTCAGCACCTGATTGAAGAGGTTGATGCCGATAATCTTTATAAAATACTCAGAATGAGGGCGCGACCTAAAATTGTTCTGGTTTCAAATTACGAAGAAGCTCTCGAATATTTTGTCAAATATCAGGAATATCTGCTTTGTGTTATTTCTGATGTGAAATATGAAAAAGAAGGTGTCCTTGATGAATCTGCAGGTTTGAAATTTGCAGAATTTGTAAAAAAGGAAATGCCCGATCTTCCAGTTCTTCTTCAATCTTCTGAACCGGAAAATGCTAAAAAAGCGTTCAAAATCAAGGCTACTTTTGTAAATAAAAACTCGGATAATCTTTTACAGGATATGAAAAGTTTTATCAGTTATTATCTTGGCTTTGGTAATTTTGTTTATCGTGATGGTGAAGGAAGAGGAGAGATCGCGGTTGCGCGCTCAATGAAAGAATTTGAAGCCATTTTAAAAATTATCCCTGAAGAATCAATTGTTTTCCATGCCCGCCGGAACCATTTTTCTAATTGGTTAATGGCAAGGGGCGAAATTCATCTGGCAAAAAAAATTAAACCCGTTAAAGTAACTGATTTTAAAACTTCTCGGGAATTACGCCTTTATATTCTGGATGCCTTACATCAGTGTCTTTTTGAAAAAAATAAAGGGAAAGTTGTAAATTTTGACGAAACTGCAATTCTTGACGAAACCACTATTGTTAGCCTTGCTAACGGCTCTTTGGGTGGAAAAGGTCGCGGACTTGCTTTTATCAGCACTCTAATTTATAATTTCGATTTTAACCAGCTGATACCTGATATTAATGTACGAACACCTATTACTTCAATTATCGGCACTTCTGAATTCGAATATTTTATCGAAAACAATAATCTTAGAGATAAAATATATACTGAAAGTAATTATGATGTAATAAAAACTCTTTTTGTTGAAGCAAACCTATCGGATAATCTTATAAAAAAATTGAAAAGATACCTGAAAGTGATTCAAACACCTATAGCCATTCGTTCGTCCAGCCTTTTCGAAGATTCGCTTATGCAACCTTTTGCCGGAATTTTCGATACTTTTTTATTGCCAAACAATCATCCGGAAATAGAAGTAAGGCTTGAACAGATGATGACTGCTATTAAATTAGTTTTTGCTTCAATTTTTTCACCTACGGCTAAAGCTTATTTCGAAGCAATTAATTACAAGATTGAAGAAGAAAAAATGGCTGTTATTGTCCAAGAAGTTGTCGGAACCGCATACGAAGATACATTTTACCCTCATATTAGCGGCGTTGCTCAATCGTATAATTATTATCCTATTTCATATATGAAGCCCGATGATGGCTTCGCGGTACTTGCAGTTGGACTTGGTAAATACGTGGTGGAAGGAGAAAAAACTTACCGCTATTGCCCCGAATACCCAAATCTGGAAATATATTCAGCTTCGGATATGTATAAAAATTCACAACTGCATTTCTATGCTGTTGATATGCGAAATAAAAAATTCAATCTTCTTGAAGGCGAGGATGCAAGCCTTGTTAAGCTTGATATCGAACAGTCCGAAAAACATGGTAGTTTGAAACATTGCGCTTCTGTTTACGATTTTACTAACGAAAGACTTATTGCAGGCCTCACATCTCAGGGTCCAAGAGTTGTAAATTTCGCCAACA
>JAAXXA010000362.1 GCA_013334735.1 Bacteroidota bacterium | reverse complement strand
GGAAGAACTCATACACGATTGATAAATGAAATGGGCGGACTTATGAAAGTGATGCCTTTCCTCGCTGTAGTTTATGTAATAGCAGGGCTTGCATCGCTAGGTTTACCGGGGCTGAGCGGTTTTGTTGCAGAGATGACAATTTTTGTAGGAGCGTTTCAACATCCCGATATTTTTCACAGGGTATGCACAATTATCGCTTGCGCATCTATCGTAATTACTGCTGTTTATATTTTAAGAGTGGTGGGAATATTACTTATGGGACCAATTAAAAATGATCATTTTTTACATCTTGATGATGCCAAATGGTATGAAAGGACTTCTACAATAATGCTTATTCTTGCTATAGCAGGGATTGGGCTTGCTCCGTTATGGCTTTCGGATATGATTGGTGACAGCCTCGCTCCTATTATTAACCAGTTGTCTTCTGTAACATTTTAAAAAAAGTACCTAAAGTTAATATCGCTTATAAAAAATTTTGCAAACAAATAGAAAATTGAATAAATAACAAACTAAGGTTATAAAAAAATATAAATTATGCTGGTTTTAGAACAATATCTTTTAATGCGACACGAGTTACTTTTAACTCTTATTACGCTTATTATTCTAGTTGCCGAAATATCTTTAAAAGGTGAAAATTCGCATCAATTAAGACTTTTCAGCATCATTCTTTTTTTCATTGTAACAGTTATTGGATTTATTCCGATACAAGAAGGAAATCTTTTTGGTGGAATGTACCAAACAAGTGGACTTATTGTTTTAATGAAAAACATTTTAAATATTGGAGTTTTAATAGTGTTCATACAATCTTATACATGGTTGGGAAAAGAGGAAAATAAAATTAAAGCGAGTGAGTTTTTCCTTCTTATCCTGTCAACACTAATTGGAATGAATTTCATGATTTCATCCGGAGATTTCCTGATGTTCTATATTGGTCTTGAACTTGCCACAATTCCTATTGCAGCTCTTGCAGCTTACGAAAGACATAAAACAAAATCTGCCGAAGCAGGTATAAAATTAATATTATCGTCATCTTTGTCGACAGGTATAATGCTATATGGTATTTCAATGATTTACGGAACAACCGGCTCTATTTATTTTAAGGAAGTAGCTGAAGCATTTTCGGCAAACAATCTTCAAACTCTTGCCTTTATATTTTTCTTCACAGGTATGGCTTTTAAAATATCTATTGTACCTTTCCATCTATGGACAGCCGATGTTTACGAAGGCGCTCCTATAAATGTAGCTTCATATTTATCGGTAATTTCAAAAGGAGCTGCTGTTTTTATTTTTATAATAATTATGTTTACTGTATTCAGAACAGTAACCGGTATGTGGCAAAATGCACTATATATTACTACTGTACTTACAATGACAGTAGGTAATTTGTTTGCAATACGCCAAAAAAACCTTAAAAGATTTCTTGCATTTTCGTCAATATCGCAGGCTGGATTTATTTTTCTGGGTATTATAGGAGGGAACAAATTAGGTATGACATCCGTTGTGTATTTTATTCTTGTTTACATTTTTTCTAATCTTGGTGCATTCGGCGTTGTTTCTGCCATTGCGAACAAAACGGGAAAAGAAAATGTTGATGATTATAATGGGCTTTATTCTACAAATCCTATGTTAAGTCTTGTTATGACTTTAGCTCTATTCTCTCTTGCAGGAATACCGCCATTTGCAGGATTTTTCGGAAAATTCTTTCTGTTTACAGCCGCTGCTGAACAAGGATTTTATATACTTGTTTTAATAGGAGTTCTGAATACAATTATTTCTCTTTATTATTATCTGCTTATCGTTAAAGCAATGTTTATTAATAAGAGCGACATTGCTATTGAACATTTTAAAAGCGACTTTTACACACGATTAGGACTGATAATTTGCGTAGCAGGCATTTTTGTTATTGGATTTGCAAGTCCTATTTTTGAATATATAAGCTCACTAAGTTTTGGAATATAAATGTTTATGTGAAAAGTCCATTTTTATCGTTACGCTTGCAAAAAAATGCTCATTTAGAATATTAAACTCCGCTTTTTTTCGCTTCGCAAGCCTCAAAACTGAACTTTTCGCATTAAACATTCTGTTTTCATAAAACCATTAAAAACTTTGAATTATGCCATTAAATAAAATCAAACGTACATTCGGCGAAATTGACGGAATAAAATGCTCCATTGTTGAAAAAGGAATTTCGGAAGAAAGAATGGGATTTCTGAAAGAATTACTTGAACATAACGGTTTTGGAGTAAAAATTTCTGAAGAAATAAATGCAGATAATATTAAATCTTTTACTATTGGTGTTACTGATATCCTTTTCAACCCTGTATATTCTGTTTATGAACGCACTTTAAAAAGCATTGATGGTTTTAAAGTTACTCCCGCATACTGGAACCAGCAAACAACTGTTTTTGACCCTCGTTACTGGCTGATGAAAAGAATGAAGACTATTAGAAAAGCATAGGTTTTTCAAGGGTTTTTCTTATAATTAAAATATTTCCTTTCCTGCAAATAATTGATAATTCAAACCACGTTAACATTCCAAATATTTATCATAAAAATATTTTCTTAACAAAGAGGATAGGAATTTCATATAATACTATCTTTGCTAAAGAATACAAATTATCCAAGCATGCCTGATATTATCAGATTATTACCCGACAATGTTGCAAATCAGATTGCAGCCGGTGAAGTTATTCAACGACCTGCCTCTGCAGTTAAAGAGTTGCTTGAAAATGCAATTGATTCGGGAGCTACTCATATTAAACTTATTATTAAAGACTCCGGGAAAACCCTCATTCAGCTAATTGACAATGGTTGCGGGATGTCGGAAACAGATGCAAGATTATCTTTTGAACGACATGCAACTTCAAAAATAAAAGAAGCAAGCGACTTATTCAACATACGTACCATGGGATTCAGAGGTGAAGCACTTGCTTCCATTGCTGCAATTGCTCAAATTGAACTTAAAACAAAAAGAATCGGTGATGAAACAGGAACATCAATTATTATTGAAGGTACTGAAGTAAAATCGCAGGAGTCCTGTCAATGCTCAGAAGGAACATCTATTTCCGTAAAAAATCTTTTTTTCAATGTTCCTGCGCGAAGAAACTTTTTAAAAAGCAATACTGTTGAAACAAATCATATACTTGATGAATTTCATCGTGTAGCGCTTGCATTCCCTGATATTTCTTTTGAAATGTATCATAACAACAGCGAGGTTTATCATTTAACGCCAAGTCCGCTAAAACAAAGAATTATCAGTATTTTCGGAAGTAATTTCAATCAACGATTAATACCCGTGATACAGGAATCGGGAATTTGTAACATTTCAGGATTTATAGGCAAACCCGATTCTGCAAAAAAAACAAGAGGCGAACAATTCTTTTTCGTTAATAACCGTTTTATAAAACACCCTTATCTAAACCACGCGGTTGTCAGCGCTTTTGACGAATTATTACCGGCTAACAGCTTTCCTGCTTATTTCATTTTTATAGAAATTGATTCAAAAGAAATTGATATTAACATACATCCTACAAAAACAGAAATAAAATTTCAGGACGATAAAAGCATTTATGCCATTATGAGATCGGCTGTTAAAATGGCATTAGGAAAATTCAGCATATCGCCTACATTAGATTTTAATGTTGAAAAAAGCTTTGATATTCTGCCTTTAAAAAAAGGTGAAACTGTTAACCCTCCAACAATTAAAATAAACCCTGATTACAACCCCTTTAATACCGAAAACAGAGAGAAAAAATTAAACTCCTCCCCTGCTCAATCATTAATTAATAAAACAAATCGCGAGAGCTGGGAAAAACTTTATCCAAGTGAAGTGAATATTAAGCAGGATAATAACGAAATTATACAGCAGGGAGAGGCTGTACAGCAAATCATTCATTCTGATTGGGAAAATAACATTCAGCATCAAACTAAAAAACAATATCTGCAATTACATTCTTCATATATAGTAACACAGGTAAAATCGGGGGTTATGCTGATTGACCAGCAG
>JAAXXA010000361.1 GCA_013334735.1 Bacteroidota bacterium | reverse complement strand
ACAAAATAAACTTGAAAATATTTCTACACAAGCCGAATTGCAAAGCTTAGAGGTTGAGCTATATAAAATAAAAGATAAAATAAATACTTTATATTTTAGTATAGAAGTTTTGCAGGAAAGTAAAAAAATACTTTTAGTACTGAAAGAAGACTTGAAAAATAAATTAACAAAAGTAGAATCGGGTGTAAAAAATGGAATTATAATAGAAAGCAATTCATACATATTAGAAGCGGAAATAATAAAAATAGATGAACAAATAATTGAAATTGAATCAGGTATTGAATCAGGATTTAAAATGTTAGGTGATTACATGAATCAGGAAATTAAAAATAGCATAATACTTAAACTTCCCGAAATAGTTATTGATAAAAGCGATTATGAAAATATCAGACCCGAAATAAAACTTATAGAACTTCAACAGAAAAAATTAGATATTTCCAAATCACTTTTTGATAGTAAAAAGTCGCCTAAAATTGCAGGTTTTGGACAAGCAGGATATGGAAGACCCGGTTTAAATATGCTTTCAAATAACTTTGATTCGTTTTATATGATAGGAGCAAAGCTTACATGGAATATTTGGGACTGGAACCAAAGTAAAAACGATAAGCAATTATTAGGTGTTCAGAGCGAAATACTTAATACTCAAAAAGATTTTTTTAATCAGGGAATAAAAATATTACTCGAAAAATATATCTCGGAAATTCAAAAGTATAAAAATTTAATAGCTAAAGATAATGAAATCATTATTTTAAGAGAAAAAATAATTAAATCGGCAGAATCACAATTAGAAAATGGTACTATTACCGCCACAGAATATTTAACAGAGCTAAATGCTTCATCTCAAGCTAAATTAAATCTGGAATCGCATAAAGTACAACTAGTTAAAGCGAAGATTGATTATTTAACGGTAAAAGGAAGTTATTAACATAGACTTTGCTTGGGATAAATGTGTGTAATTTTAAGTTTGTCAGTCGGCATTTGGCAGTCAGCAGTTGGCAATTGGCAGTCAACAGTCAACAGTAGGCAGTTAACAGTTGGCGGTCGGCAGTTGGCAATAAGCAATCTGCTCGTTTAAAGAGATTGCTTCGGTAAAAACCTCGCAATGACGATAGGATTATAAGGTTTTAAAAATGACAAAAAAATATAAATTGATTTTTAACACAAATAAATAAAATATATATGAAAAATACAGGTCTTATTCTTTCTCTAGTAGCTGTGATGTTTGCTGCATGCAACGGAAATAAAGATAAATCGGATGCTTATGGAACTTTTGAAGCAACAGAAGTAACTATTTCAGCAGAGTCAGCAGGTAAAATGCTTTTTTTAAAAATAGATGAAGGGCAGGAAATAAAAGCCGGAGATACTGTTGCACTTATTGATACTGTTCAGCTTGCGCTTAAGCGAGATGCCCTAATTGCTCAAAAAAAAGGTGTGTCTGAAAAAGTTAATAACATAGCTGCTCAAATTGACATACTTAAAGAGCAGAAAAAGAATTCATTAGTGGAAAAAAACAGACTTGAAAAACTTTATAAAGATAATGCAGCAACATCGCAACAAATAGATAATATTAATGGTGTTATAGGTGTTTATGAAAAACAAATACAATCTATCGAAACTCAGAATGCGCCTGTTCTTGCTGAGCTTGAAGCATATTCCAAGCAAATAGAACAGTTGCAGGACCAAATAAATAAATCTTATATTGTTAATCCGATTGATGGTTCGGTTCTTACAAAATATGTGGAAGCAAATGAAATGGTAATTCAAGGTAAAGCTTTATATAAACTTGCCGATTTATCAGAAGTTTTTCTTAGAATTTATATCAGTGGTTCACAGCTTTCACAAATAAAAATAGGGCAAAAAGTAAAAGTATTGATAGATAAAAATGAAAATGAAAACAAAGAATACGAAGGAGTTGTAACATGGATTTCATCTTCGGCAGAATTTACGCCTAAAATTATTCAAACTAAAGAAGAACGTGTCAATCTGGTTTATGCAGTAAAGGTAAAAGTGAAAAATGATGGAACATTAAAAATTGGAATGCCGGGGGAAGTGAGGATTAAGTAAATAAGGGATCAAGTAAAAGCTACAAGCTACAAGGCACAAGGCATAAGCTACAAGCTGCAAGCCCCAAGCTACTATCGCTAAATACTCCTAAAAAAACTAAAACAAATGACCGCATCAGTAGTAGTACAAGAAGTTGAAAAATCGTTTGGAAAGGTGAAAGCGCTTTCGAATATTTCTTTCTCTATAGAAAAAGGGGAGCTCTTTGGTATTATTGGTCCTGATGGAGCAGGAAAAACCACTCTTTTAAGAATATTAACTACTTTACTTATTCCTGATAAAGGTTTTGCAAATGTGGAAAATTTTGATGTAGTAAAAGAATATAAAAAAATAAGAAATATTGTGGGCTATATGCCTGGCAGGTTCTCGCTTTACCCTGATTTATCAGTAGTGGAAAATTTAGAGTTTTATGCAACAATTTTCGGCACAACTATAGAAGAGAACTACCATTTAATAAAAGATATTTATTCCCAAATTGAACCTTTCAAAAATCGTTTGGCAGGTAAGCTTTCAGGGGGAATGAAACAAAAATTAGCTTTGTCGTGCGCTTTAATTCATAAACCTCAGGTGCTTTTTTTAGATGAACCTACAACTGGTGTTGATGCAGTTTCGAGAAAAGAGTTTTGGGAAATGCTTATTAATCTTAAAAATAGCGGTATCACAATTTTGGTTTCAACGCCATATATGGACGAAGCAAGTTTATGCGACAACGTGGCTTTGATGCAGGAAGGGAAAATAATGACAATTAATAATCCCGAAAATATCCGAAAGGCTTTTGATAAGCCTATTTACGCTGTGAAAGCAGAAAATATTTATAAATTATTAAATGAACTTAAAATTTTTGACGAAATGGCGAGCGTTTATCCTTTTGGGGAATATATGCACTTTATACCCGAAAATAGTAGCTTTGATAAAAATGATCTTAATGGGTTCCTTCAGCAAAAGGGTTATATAAATTTTGAAATAAAAGAAGTTGAGGCTAGTATTGAAGACTGTTTTATGAGATTAATGAAAAAAAATAATTGATATGCAAAATATAATTGTATTAACAGCATTTGGATTAATGGTAATTGTTTTATTCTTACAGGGAATATCTTTGAAACACCTTAAAATAGGGATATTTGGGAAACCTCCTATTCAAAAATTTTGGTTTGTAATCAGCAAATTTTCTCTTTTTGGAACAATAATTTTATGCAATCTTAAAGCTATTCATAAAGAACCTTTTCAAACAAATACTCCTGACTATTTGATTTGGTCAGGAATAACGCTTATTGTAATTGGTTGTGCAATAGAAATAATTTCTTTTATAAATCTCGGAATGGCTTTAAAATTTGGACTGCCAGAAGAAAAAACAACATTGAAAACAAAAGGTTTGTATAGTTTGAGCCGTAATCCGATTTATTTAGGATTTTTTGTTGTTTGCATAGGTTCGTTATGCTACTATCCTAATATTGTAAATTTAATACTTATTGTTACTACTGTTTATTTGCATTATAAAATTACTCTGGCTGAAGAGAAATTTTTAGAGAAAACTTTCGGAAAAGAATGGGAAATATATAAAAATAAAGTTAGGCGATATATCTGATGAATACAGAGGAAAAGATCATAGAAGTTAATAAACTTATCAAGCGGTTTGGTTCCTTTACAGCCAATGATAACCTGACTTTTGACGTGTTCAGAGGAGAAATATTTGGTTTTTTGGGCGCGAATGGCGCAGGAAAAACTACTGCTATTAAAATACTTTGCGGTCTTTCAAAACCTACATCGGGCGATGTTAAAATTGCTGGTTTCGATGTTTATAAACAAACAGAGGAAATTAAAAAAAATATAGGCTACATGAGTCAGCGATTTTCTCTTTATGAAGATCTGACCGTTTTGGAAAATATTCGTTTTTATGCAGGTATTTACGGTCTTTCAAACAAACTCATTAAAGAAAGATCAGAAATACTTATAGGAAAACTT
>JAAXXA010000360.1 GCA_013334735.1 Bacteroidota bacterium | reverse complement strand
CCCCCGAAAACGCTAAGGTTGAGGACTATTGCACGGTGGAAGATATTAAAAAAGGTAATTATGTTGTAGCTGTTCAAAGGAACAGATTAGGCGATGGAGCAGAAGAATTGGGTTTGATTTTGATAAAAGGATTCATAAATACATTACCGGAAACAACATTAAAACCCAAAACAATAATTTTTTTGAATTCGGGGATATTTCTGGCTCTAAATGATTCACCTGTTATTGATTCGTTGAGAAAACTTGAACATTCAGGAGTTGAAGTCCTTACATGCGGAACCTGCCTTGATTATTATCAAAAAAAAGATAAATTAGGAGTTGGGAAAGTTTCAAATATGTACGAAATACTTGAGCGTTTAAGCAATACTGGAAATGTTATTTATCCGTAAAATTAAACTATCTTAAATGAACAAAACACAAGAAATAGTAAATGAAATAGTAAATGCTGTTTCGATAAAACTTGGAAGAGAAGCAGTTTAGGCGATAAAGCTTTATTTGGTGGTTTTACTACAAGCGAAATGAAGCGAAAATTGCAAATACCTGATAACAGGCCACTTGCCGATTTTTTACCTACTCTTACTATAAAAGCTAAAGATTTTGCAACAGAACTCACCAGTTATAATGTAGTTGAAAAAGACTTGAAAGGGCAACATCAGATTACTAACGAACACGTGGAGAACAATTCTGCCGTTAGAAAGATGCTGAAAGAACGTGGCGTGCAACCCGAAAAGCTAACGGCTTTAGAAGATGTAAAAAAAGTACAACGCAGATTAGAAAGCGAAGATAAAAAAGTATGCAAAACTACAAAAAAAATAAAAAATTAATTTCTTGTAAATCCCATGGTGAAGCGTGTTGCGATCATATTGCTGACGTCAGCAATATGATATCGATGTCAAAACATGTAACGCAAGAAAAAAATTAAGGCGGTATTTGTAAACTATTTTTAAAAATTTTAAAGTGAAGCCAGTTTTTTCACTCAGAAACAGGTTTACATTCAACAGGTCTTAAAATTACTGCTTTATTTTGTTTTCCGTCAATTTTTGTAATTAAAGGTTTTTCAAAACGGACATGACGGATAAATTCATCTTCGTAATGAGCAGGAAAAGAATTAAGCCAGTTAACATCATAAAAACCGTCATTCATGTATGGATTTATTGTAAAATAACCAACACCAAACGAAGTAAGATTCTGAAAGAAATGAGTCCCCTGACTTGGATCTATACTGTATTTTTCCAATCCGGCTTCAACAATAATACGGGCAGCAGAAATTTGCGCCCATTTTACAGGAATTCCGAGCCATGAATCAATAGATCCCCAGCGACCAGGCCCAACTAATATATATGGTTTACTTTCTTGTACAAAAAGGTTGTTGACAAATTCAATTTTTGAAACTATTGTAACATTATTAGTAGGACTATATTTTTCCGGTTTTACATATACAATATCAAAAATACTATCAATTATACCATTTCCCAAAGCTGAATTTGATATTAAAACAGCATCATCTTTAGAAACATTATTAATGTTGATATTATATTTCTCTGTAGTTTCAACAATAGGACGAATTTGTAGAAAGCTGAATGTTTTAGGCAGTCCCGCTTGTGAGTCAAGATTTATTGCAAATTCAATTTCGACATGATTGTTCATTTCGCGTTGTCCAATATCTAGCAGAGTTTTGAGTATATCAGCCAATGGGAATATATTGTATCTTAACACATTAGCGAAAGTCAATATTTTTTTACCGGTATGATCAAATCCATCCCTAATAACTTGATCCTGGAAATCTAAAGTTGACACAATATATTTTAGGGAACCATCTTCTAAAGCATCATCAACTTTTAATTTTATAAGGTCAATACCATCATCAATAGAAGGTTTAAAGCTGTATGAATTTAGATCGAGCGCATAAAATTCTTTTTGAGTATTCTTCAAAGCCATGTCAAAGTTAGAAAGTTGAAGAATATTTTTTGGATACGCTGGGCAGAAACGAAGAGAAACACCACCTTCAACAATAGTTTTACCCAAACCGAATGCAATATTAGCAATGCCATCATCCGTTTTTTCTTGTCCGATAGGATAAAAATTTATAGATCGCGCCACGCCAGAAATATTGGGATAAAATCTCTGTCCATAAGCGCTCCCTACTACTTCTTGCAGAATCACAGCCATTTTTTCTTCATCAATAAGATTAGCGGTAGCAGCAATATATGCTTTACTGTTATTAAAAAAAACAGAAGCATAAACGCTTTTAATTGCAATTTCCAATTGTTGTTTGCGCACCAAAATATCTTTGTCGCTATTTGGAATCATATAAGTAGAGTAAACACCTGCAAAAGGCTGGTAGTGAGAATCTTCCAAAAGGCTTGAAGACCTGACAGCTATTGGTTGGGTAACTTTTTCAAGAAAATATTTAAGTTCATCCGATATTCTTTCAGGAAGTTTAGCATAAATAAACTGCATCAAAATATCTTCATCTTTTATATCGGATGTTGCAATTTTATACAAATCGTTAAACTCCATAAATTCATCATAAATATCTGTAGTTAACACAACAGTTCGTGGTATGCTGACAAAAACATTTTCAAATTTATGAATGATTTTATGTTTTTTAATTAGATAATCGGCAAATGCAAGTCCTCTGGCTTTTCCACCTAACATACCATCGCCAATTCTTGAAAAAATAGCATATTCGTCAAAGTAACTGGCAATAACACCCCTTCCTCTACTGATTCGGTAATTTGCAATTGTGTCAATCAGATAACTTCGTATTTGCTCAACACTATTAAAATCGTTCATTGATTTTTGCTTGAACATATCAGCCAAAGGGAATAATGCCCTGGCTTTTAACCATTTCGAAAAATGATTATTGTTAACATGATATTCTAATGATTTTATAGGGACACTGCTCAGCTTAACCTGAAGTGAATGTAAGTTATTAGCCCTGTCAATTTCCTCATCGGTATCAGGATCAGTAAAAATAAAATCACCAAAGCCATAATTTTCTTTGATGTATTTTCTAAGATCAGCAAGTATTGTTTTAGAGTATTTGTTGATATACGAAGCGCGTAAAACAGCAATAGCTTCTTTGTGCTTATCATCGGATGATTGTAAAAGTATAGGCATCTGTTTCAGCTCACTACGAACCTGACAACATAATTTAATACCAGCCTGTCTATCAATATGTCCTCCCTTAGGAAAAGAAATATCTGAAATAATTCCAAGAAGGTTATTTTTATATTTTTCGAAAAAATAAATTGCTTCTTCATAAGTTTTAGCAAGAAGGATCTTAGGTCGTGCTCTCATCGACATTGTTTTCTGATGGTCGTTTAAACCTTCCGAAACAAGTTCATTCTTTTGTTCAAAAATAAGCTTATATATTGTAGGTAAATAGCTAGAGTAATACCTGATAGAGTCCTCAACAAGCAATATAGATTGCGCGCCGATTTCTTCAATATCATAATCGGCGTTCATTTTATCTTCGATAAGTTTAATAATAGCAAGAAGTAAACTTGTATTACCAAGCCACGAAAAAACATAATCAATAGAAGACAAATCCTCTTTAGCCAATTTAAGCGACACTTCTTTTGAAAACCTTGTCAATACTACAATAGGTTTATCAGGATAAGTTTTTTTTATTTTATTGGCAAGCTCAAAAGCGTCCACTTTGCCAATATTAAGCATAGTAATAACCAGATCGTAATGGTTCTTTTCGAGTAAGTCGAATGCCATAGCAGAAGAGCTTGCTCTGGAAAATTGAGGTGGATAACGCAGATTTAGAGAAGTGTATTCGTTGAATATTTTTTCATTAATTCGTCCGTCTTCTTCAAGCATAAAAGCGTCGTAAGTACTACAAACCAGCAAAACATTGTTAATACGTTTCTGCATAAGCTTGTTAAATGAAATATCTGAAAAATAATGCTTATCAGTAGCAAAGTCTTCGTTATAGTTGTACTTAGTGATAGTCATAAAATGGTAAAGTTAAGTTTATTCGTTATAATAAATTAAAGAAGCTCTTTTTTGTCCATCC
>JAAXXA010000359.1 GCA_013334735.1 Bacteroidota bacterium | reverse complement strand
CCAGAATATTGTATATAGCTCTTCTTTTCCAATATTCTGGATTAACGAATTTTTTAATTCAGATGATGCTGATACTTATTTTGAGAAAGTTTAATAAGGTATAATGTGTAAGCAATTATGAATATTGAAGAAATTTTACCGGATAGTTTAAAACTTACAGCGATTCAAGCATCAGATATAGCCATTGCAAAACCGGATATTATTAAAAATTTTTATAAACTTGTATTGCTTGATACTTATCCCTTTTCGATGAGGGCGGCAAATGTGATTGAAAAAATTGATTTTAAAAAACCTGAACTTATAAAACCTTTCTATCACAAGATTATCCAAGCATTTCCAAATTTTAAAATAGAAGGTGTAAGACGCTGTCTTTTAAAAATATTTACCCGTCATACAGATATTGATGAAGAAGATTTGCTTTGTGAATTACTTAATTTTTGTTTCGATGCTTTGATTTCGCCAACAGAAGGAGTAGGAGCAAAAGTATATGCAATTGACATTTTGTATCAGATTTCCAATAAAGAATCTGATATAAAAAATGAATTGATAATTGCTATTACAGATCAACTTCCAAAAAACAATCCTGCTTTTCGATCAAGGGGTAATAAAATACTTGCAAAACTTTATAAAGAAGTCGAAAAAAACAAAAACATATTTTAATAAATTTTTATATATACTTTTGTTAGATTATAGAAACTTCCAAAAACTATGCTTAGATGTCATATCGAACTTAGTGAGATATCTAATATCCTAAATCAGATTTCTCTTGATGGTCGAAATGACAAAAGATTAAAATAAATTTTTTAGGTACTAAAAAAACGGATCAATAAATATGGCATTAATTAATTCTCTTAATGAGTCAAACGATAATAAAATACTCGTACTTGGTATGGGTAACGACATACTTACCGATGATGGAATAGGAATAAAAATAACTAAGGTTCTGGAGGAAAAATTTCCTGTTCCAAACATTATTTACGACACCCTTTCGCTTGGAGGGCTTGAAATAATTGAATATATCAAAGATTTTAAAACCGTTATTATTATTGATGCAATCAAAACTCTTAACGGAATACCAGGCGAAGTTTACAAGTTTGTTCCTGAAGATTTTAAAGAAACATTACACCTTTCGAATATTCACGATATTTCGTTTCTCACTTCACTAAAACTGGCGAAAGAATTAGATATTAAATCTCCTGAAAACATTTATATAATTGCTGTTGAGATTGTGGAAGATATGGTTTTCAGTGATGAATTTACACCCCAGATACAAGAAAAATATCCAAAAATTTTAAAAGAAGTTGAAGAATTATTTTTGAAATTAATTTAATTTGGTGCAAATTAGAGTACCTTTCAATTTTAAATTAACTGCAAATCACCTGACTTAATCTTTCATTAATTTTTTCCCAGTTGTAATTTTCTATAATAAAAGAATGTCCTGATTTACCGAGAGATTTTGCTTTATTTTCGTCATCGAGTAAAAAAATAATGAGTTTAGCATAATCTTCAGGCGAATTACCGATAAGTATATCTTTTCCATTTACTGCTCCCAAAGCGCAATTAGCAAGGTTTGAGGTAATACAAGGAAGCATCATCGACATGGCTTCGAGCAATTTATTTTGCAAACCTGTTCCTATAAGCATAGGAGCAACAAATATTTTCGATTTAGCATAACAGTCGCGCATATCTTTAACCCAGCCAGTAACAGATACATTTTCCGATTTAAGCTTCAAAACTTTTTTTGAAGGATTGGTACCTGCTATAAGAAGTTTAACTTTAGGATATTTTATATAAACAATAGGCAATATTTTTTTTACCAAAAATTCAACACTATTTATATTGGGTAAATAGCCCATATTCCCTGTAAAAATTAAATCAAATTCTTTTTCACATTCTTGTAGGAAATAGTAATCAGAATCAACACCATTTGGTATCACTACAATTTTTTCTCTTTCAGGGTGAGGAATAAGGTTACGATCAGGATATGAAATAATTGTTTTTCTGTCGAACATATCAAATACCTGCGCCTCGTATTTCAAAAGTCTTTTGTACTCAATAATTAATGCAGGTCTTATGAATATTGATGAAGCTTTAATTCTTCTTTTAAGTCCAACAGAAAACACATCTTGATAGTCGAGTGTTTTTTTTATTGGCTGACTTTTTACATATTCGGTTACTCTTATCAACTGACAATAAATTCTGTCGGGTTTAACTGTAGCTATTAGATTTTGAATAATATTATAATTTTTATTATTAAAAAAATAAGCAACCTGAAATGGTTTTCCGTTGAAAAACGAGAGAAATAAATTGAATAATCTTACATTTAAAGGTAGATTCAGAAGTGTGATAGATTTACAAAATGGATGTAATGACTCTAAAGCTTTTGGATGTATTTTACTATCATTTAAAGCGCAAAGATGAATTTCGTTTGTATGCGAAAGATATTTTATCTGGTTAAAGGCTCGTAATTTATCTCCTTTCTCCAGAGGGTAAGGCACTCTTGGTAGTATTACAAAAATTTTCATCAAGGTTATTTATAAAGCAAAAATATAAATTTTATTATTTAACCTGAATAATAGAATTATAAAATTGTATCAATTTTTCTGTAATGATAGAATTATCGTACATTTTCTTTATCAATTGTTTCGCGTTGCTACCTATCATATCCGAGTAATCAGGGTTATTGAGACACTTCCCTATTGCCAAAATAAATTCTGAAGGATTGTCTGCTATTAAAATATTTTCATTATTGATGCAGCTAATTCCTTCTGCACCTATAGTAGTAGAAATGATAGTATTTCCATAAGCCATTCCTTCTACAATCTTAACTCTCATACCGCTTCCCGATAACAATGGCACAATCATAATACTTTTTGATTGCATCAGATTATGAGCATCAGAAACTTCCCCTGCCACAATAACTCCTTCAATATTTAAATTTTTAAGCCACTGTGGCATATTCCTTCCTGCTAAAAATACTTTCAAGTCGGGATACGTTTTAATAATTTCATTCCATACATTAAAAATAAACCAGCGAACACCTTCCTGATTAGGTATCCAATCCATAGAGCCTATATGGAAGAGTCCGGGAAACTCCCTTTTTCCCTGAGATTCATCAATATTTTCAAAATTAATCCCAACAGGTATATCTATTATCGGAATATCCGAACATACGTTAATAAAAAAATCAGCATCATGTTGAGTAATGGCAGCAACACCATCAACTTTTTCAATAGTATTATATTCGTATTTTTTTAGTGTTTTCGCTAAATGTTTAAGATATTTTTTTTTAATAAAGCTATTACAGTTTTCAGCAAGTCTATCCCAAATCAAATGCTCTATGTTGTGAGCTCTTAAAACTATTTTTGCTTTAGAATATCTGCGAATAGTATCAATGTAAGGGGCAATAAAAATACTTTCAAGTTGAATTACGTCGAACTCAGTAAAAGATAATATTTCAATTATTTTATTCTCAAACTTCTTTGAAATAAAGCGCTCTACATTATACGATTTACCGGTGAACAGATTAAAAAAAGCATCAGTAATTTTTATGCTTGTATCAATATACAATGATTCGTAACATGTATTTTTTTTATAATCCTCAGGTAATTCGTTAATTTTTATGTTATATTTTGGAGTATTAACCGCGAGCACTTTAACAAAATGACCAGCTTTTATTAAGCCTTGTGTAATATTGTTCATAGCAATAGCGCCACCTTCGATGGGAGGATAAGGAGATTTATTGCATATCTGAAAAATTTTCATTTATTTTTTTTTTGGAACATTTTTCCTGATAAGATTTTTTTAAAAAAAATCAGATAAGAATTAACATCAAATAAAGAGGAATCACTGGTGGCTTTAAGAGTAAGAAAAATTCCAAAAGGAAGAAAAATAAAAGAAGGGAGCCACATTCCTACATAAGTTGGTAAAATACTTTCGCGCACCATTTTTTCGGAAGTAAAAGAAATTATATGATAAAAAGTAAAAAATAAAACCGATACAACTACAGGCAAACCCAAGCCACCTTTACG
>JAAXXA010000358.1 GCA_013334735.1 Bacteroidota bacterium | reverse complement strand
GCTATAAGCTGCAAGCCGCAAGCTATAAGCTTATAGCATGCAGCTTATAACTTGCAGCTTATAACTTGCAGCTAACATAATTCATTTGACATCATATATTTGACATTCACAATAATGAGCTTTTACAACACATTTGAACATTATAAAAATTTTGACTTTAACAATTGTTTTGCTGGCATAACGGATAATCAAGTTCAAGCGGCTATTCAAAAAGAAGTGCTTTCGCATAACGATATATTGGCGTTACTTTCACCTTGCGCGGAAAAACAACTGGAGCAAATGGCTCAAATTTCTCAGAAAATAACTTTCCAAAATTTCGGAAAAGCAATAGTCCTTTATACTCCAATTTATATATCTGATTACTGCGACAATCATTGCGCTTATTGTAGTTTTAATAGAACGAATAAAATAACACGTAAAAAATTATCTTTTGAGGAAATTGAAAAAGAAGCAATATCTATTGCCTCAACTGGTTTAAGGCATATTTTGGTACTTACAGGCGACTCGCGAAAATATAGTCCTGTTTCATATATATGTGAAGCTATAAAAATTTTAAAAAAATATTTTCCTGCAATTTCTCTTGAAATTTATGCTCTTGAAGAAGCTGAATATGCAGAAATTATTGAAGCAGGTGCAGATGGCCTTACTATATATCAGGAAACTTATGATGAAGAACTTTACGAAAAATTACATCCTGCAGGACCTAAAAGAAATTATATCTATCGAATGGATGCTCCTGAAAGAGCATGCAAAGCCTGGATGAGAAGTGTTAATGTAGGAGCGCTTTTAGGTTTGAGCGATTGGCGAAAAGAAGTTTTTTTTACTCTTTTGCATGCACAATATTTACAGGACAAATATACCGATACCGAAATATCAGTCTCTTTTCCACGCATGAGACCACACACGGGAAAGTTTGACGTAAGCTTTCCTGTATCCGATAAACATCTTGTTCAAATGATTCTCGCTACAAGAATTTTCCTGAAAAGAGCCGGTATTACAATATCTACAAGAGAAAATTCAAAATTCAGAGATAATTTAATGGGGCTAGGAGTTACTCGGATGTCAATAGGTTCTAATACTGCTGTTGGCGGTCATACTACAGGAAATGAATATGGTCAGTTCCAAATAGCAGACAACAGGAATATTGAAACATTCAAACAAGTTATACTGGATAAAGGCTTCGAGCCGGTACTTAAAGACTGGCAAAACATCACTAAACTATAGGCACTTTAAGTAAAAGAAAACTTGTCAGTAAACTTATAATATTAAAATATTTAATGCAAATTTTAAAATGCAAAATCTAAAATGCAAAATCAAAATAAACATTATAAGCCTTGATAATTATATGTCTTGTAAATTTGCAATTTGCAATTTAAATTTTACACTTTGCAATATTTTTATTTTTGGCGACTTAATAAGTACTTCATACTTTAGGCACTAATTTATATAAAATGAATGATATTGGACTTTACATAATTATTACAAATCCTGTTCTCCCTTATTCTAAGATAGCAGAAATTTGTGTTGAAAACAATATCGGAATGATGCAGCTTAGGGAAAAGATTTTACCCGATAAAGCTTTACTAAAAATTGCAAAAGAGTTAAAAACCATTACGCGTGGAACTAACACTAAACTTGTAATAAACGATCGTCCTGATATTGCTGCACTTTGCGATGCTGATTGTTTGCATTTGGGGCAGGATGATATTTCTTATGAAGATGCACGTAAGATTGTTGGGTCTTCTATGATGATAGGTTTATCAACACATTCGATTGAGCAAGCAAAGGATGCTCTGGCAAAAAAACCTGATTACATAGGTTTTGGACCTGTTTTCGCCACTACCACAAAAGCCAATCCCGACCCTGAAGTAGGTACAGAAAAACTTAAACAAGTACTCGGATTTGCTGATGTTCCGGTTATAGCATTAGGTGGTTTGTTTCCTGAAAACATTAATGAAGTACTCGCTACAGGCGCCCGGAACATAGCCCTTGTGAGATATTTCATGCAAACAGAAAACACAAAAAACAGAATAATAGAAATAAAATCATTGTTGAATAAATATGAAATAAAATACTAATTTTCAACTTGCAGCTTGCAGCTTGTAGCTTGCAACTTGTAGCTTGCAGCTTGTAGCTTGCAGCTTGTAGCTTGCAACTTGCAGCTTGCAGCTTGAGGCTTAAATTAACTTAATAACTAAATAACAAAAGAAACATGACACAGATGCAATACGCCCTTAAAGGCACAATAACAAAGGAAATGATGCAGGTTGCTACAAATGAAGAGTTAGCTCCAGAGTGGATTTGTAGCGAAGTAGCTGCCGGTCGTATCACAATTCCCAAAAATATTAATCATAATTTTGATGCAGTTGGCATTGGAAATGGCTTACGTACCAAGATAAATGCTAATATCGGCACATCCGAAAAACATTGTAATCAGGAAGAAGAAATTCGAAAACTTGATATTTCAATTAAATACGGAGCAGATTCAATTATGGATCTTTCTACCGGTGGAGATCTACAAAAAATACTCGAAAGAGTAATTAAACATTCTCCTGTAATGGTTGGCACTGTACCGATTTATAAAGTGATGGCTAATCTTCTGATGGAAAATAAAACATTTTCACAGATGAAACCCGATGATATTTTCAGCGAGATAGAACGTCAGGCTATTATGGGTGTAGATTTTATGACACTACATTGCGGCGTCACCAGAAATTCTCTTTCGTTTCTGAAAAATGACGAACGTATTCTTGGAATTGTAAGCAGGGGAGGCTCTCTACTTCGCAGATGGATGGAAAAAAATAATGCTGAAAATCCACTCTTCGAACAATACGACAGAGTACTTGATATTTGCGAAAAATATGATGTAACTATTAGTCTTGGTGATGGTCTTAGACCAGGAGCAGGAGCTGATGCAAGCGATAGAGGTCAATTTGCCGAATTGCTTATTTTAGGCGAACTGGTTGATCGCGCCCGCGCCAGAGGTGTACAGGTGATTGTTGAAGGTCCGGGTCATATGCCGCTTGATCAGATTGAAATGAATATTAAATTAATGAAAAAGATTTGCAAACAGGCTCCATTCTATGTTCTTGGTCCTCTTACTACTGATATTGCACCCGGCTATGACCATATTGTAGGCGCGATAGGTGGCGCTATTGCTGCTGCTGCCGGTGTTGACTTTTTATGCTACCTCACACCTGCAGAACACTTATGCTTACCTGACGAAGAAGATGTTAAACAAGGTGTAATTGCAAGCAGAATTGCTGCTCAAAGCGGCGATATTGTGAAAGGAGTTAAAAGCGCAATAAGGCAAAACAACGCGATGTCAAAAGCCCGTAGAGATTTAAACTGGGAAGCTATGTTTAATTGCGCTATTGATCCTGAGCAAGCCAGAAAAAGAAAATCTTCTTCCGAAAGCGCTGATGAAGACCATTGCACAATGTGTGGTAATTTATGCGCAATTAAAACGGATAGAGATATATAATTGTAAAGAAATAGTTTTAGTGTAATAGATGATGGTAAGTATAGCTTTAGTAACACAAAACTAAATTTAGTCGGTCATAGTCTGTCATGGTGAGCGTAGTCGAACCATGACGTTTATAATAAACAAACAATGATAGTTTACATCTTACAATGTTCCGATAATTCATATTATACAGGAGTTACAAATAACCTTGAAAGAAGATTATCTGAACACAATTCTGTATATGGTGAAAATTGTTATACTTGTTCAAGAAGACCAGTAAGATTAATGTGGTTTGAAAATTTTCAAACTCCAATGCAAGCAATATTAATAGAGAAAAAAATTAAGCGTTGGACACGAAAGAAAAAAGAAGCTTTAATAAATGGAGATTGGAATAAACTTCGGGAAAGTGCTAAATGCCAGAATGAAACATCACATGAAAATTACAATAATAAAAATTCTTAATAATAGTTTATGTAATCATGGTTCGACTACGCTCACCATGACTTTGTAGCACAAGCTTGAACAAAGTCTGCCCTGATTCGACTACGCTCACCATGACTTTGTAGCACAA
>JAAXXA010000357.1 GCA_013334735.1 Bacteroidota bacterium | reverse complement strand
TGAATTAATCGTTTGCAAACTGCTTACTGCCGATTATATTTTATCTTGTTAAAAGGTTAGATTCTCCATGTTCATTACATTTACCATAGAATGTTAACGAATTGTGACTTATTTCGATATTTAATTGTTTTTCAACCGAAACTTTTATTTCCTGTAATCTAGGGTCGCAAAATTCCATTACTTTTCCGCAAATGATACAAATTGCATGATCATGTTGCTTAAACTTATATGCTTTTTCAAATTGCGCTACATTCTTACCAAATTGATGTTTTGCAACCAAACCACATGCAAGCAGAAGCTCTATGGTATTATAAAGAGTTGCCCTGCTAACTCTGTATTTATTGTTTTTTATATGAATATATAACGATTCAATGTCAAAATGACCTTCCTGAAGATATATTTCTTTAAGAATAGAAAATCTTTCAGGAGTTTTTCTGTGACCGTTATTTTCGAGATATGAAATAAATATTTGTCTAACGGTTTCTAAAGTTTCTAAATCTGCCATATTAAATAATATTATTTTATAAAATTATAAAAAAATTGACTCTGAACTTTAGGCACTCCAAACTTTAGGCACTTATTTTTTTAAGTTTTGTCAATTCTGTAAACCTGCCTTACACCATCCACTTTTTTTAGATTTTGAATAAGAATTTGGAGGTTTTTTGTATCATGTACATAAAGCATAATGGTTCCATCGAATGTTCCTGCGTCTGAATCTACTGCAATTGAACGAATGTTAAGACTATGGTCGTTTGAAATAACTTTTGTAATATTATTTAATATACCCATTTTATCAATGCCTATAATTTTCACACCTGCAAGGAAAGCAATGGTTTCATTATATGTCCATTTGGCTTTCACTGTTCTGTATGCATATTTTGAAAGCATATTCATTGCATTGGGGCAATTAATTCTGTGAATTTTAATTCCTTCATTAATTGTTACAAAGCCAAAAACGTCATCACCCGGAATAGGGTTACAGCATGGCGATAATGTGTATTGTAATTTATCCATATTATCACCAATTAACAGAGTATCCGGCTTGTTTTTAAGCTGTGTGGCGATATCAGGACGTGATGGTTTTTCTATTTCTTCTTCCTTTTCGGTATGATGCGAAAATGGGGAAGTAATATATTTTAACCACTTTGATTTTTCTTTTTCTTGTATAAATGCTTTTATTTCACGTAATCCTATTTTCCCGCCGGCAACCTGACAAAGAAGTTCCTGCGAATTCTGAATTTTATAAAAATTCATCAAATTTGAAATATTTGCAGAATTATATTCAATCTTACATTGTTTGAATTTGCGTAAAAGGATTTCTTTACCTTCTTCTGCAATTTTTTTACGATCTTCTTTAAGAGCTGATTTTATACGTGATTTTGCTTTTGCGGTAATCACATAATTAAGCCAGTCTTCTTTAGGTTTTTGTTTTCCTGATGTAATAATTTCAACTTGATCGCCGCTTTTGAGTTTGTAATTAAGAGGTACAAGTTTATGATTTACTTTAGCGCCTATGCAACTATCGCCTATTTTCGAGTGAATATTATATGCAAAGTCTAGAGTAGAAGAACCGATAGGCAAAGTTTTTAAATCACCTTTCGGAGTATAAATAAAAATTTCATCAGCAAAAAGATTCAGTTTGAAATCGTCAATAAAGTCGAGAGCATTTCCATCGGAACTTTTTAAAAGTTCCCTTATTTTTTTTAACCATTCGTCAAGTCCTGTTTCGGCACTATTTGCATCTTTATATTTCCAGTGAGCCGCGTAACCTTTTTCTGCAATTTCATCCATCCTTTTGTTTCTTATCTGAACTTCCACCCATTCACCGGAATTGCTCATAACTGTAGTATGCAGCGATTCGTATCCATTAGCTTTCGGGTTAGATATCCAGTCGCGTAAACGATCAGGGTTGGGACGGTAAAAATCGGTAACTATGGAATACACTTTCCAGCATTCGGCTTTTTCCTGTTCCAAAGTAGTATCAATAATTATTCGTATAGCAAACAAATCAAAAACTTCTTCGAAAGGGATTTCTTTTTTTTTCATTTTTTCCCAGATCGAATGGATAGATTTAGTACGCTGAACAATGGTAAAATTGATATTTTGTTTTATCATTTCCGTTTTAATGGGAGTGATAAAATTTGATATGAACTTAGTACGAGCTTTTTCAGTATCTTTTATTTTTTGTGAAATATCAGCAAATACTTCCGGTTCGGTATATTTGAGAGCAAGATCTTCATATTCGCTTTTTATGGCATACAATCCAAGCCTGTGAGCAAGAGGTGCAAAAAGATATAATGTTTCATAAGATATCTTAAGCTGTTTTTGGTGCGGCATTGCATCTAAAGTGCGCATATTATGAAGCCGATCGGCTAGCTTAATCAGAATTACTCTCACATCATCAGACAATGTAAGCAACATTTTTCTGAAATTCTCAGCTTGCATGGAAGGAGAGGCGTGATCGAATATTTCAGAAATTTTTGTTAATCCATCGATTATTTTAGCTATTTTTTCACCGAACAATCCTTTAATATCTAAGAGGGTATATTCAGTATCTTCCACTACATCGTGCAAAAGCGCGCATACAACTGATGTGGTTCCAAGCCCGATTTCGGAAGTTGCAATGTGTGCAACGGCTATTGGGTGGTATATATAAGGCTCTCCTGTTTTTCGGCGCATATCTTTATGTGCTTCCACAGCCAAATTAAACGCTTTACGAATAAGCTTTTTATCTTCAATAGATGTGTTGGGCTTACAAGCCTTCAGAAGACTTCTATAACGTTTTATTATTTCCTTACGTTCTTTTTCTATTTTTATATCCTGCATATCAAAAACTCCACTAATAATAATAATTTTGCAAAATTAATGTAAAAAAGCAATCAAGTCAATTTACATTTAAAATTGACAAAATATTTTTTTAAATTGTTTAGCCTGAATAATTCATCTACTTTTAGAGAATTTGTGAATAATGTAGGTTAGATAAATTTATAAAATCAGAATTTTTTATCTTCCCCTATAGTTTTTTTTGATATTTGTTTTACCGGATACCATGAGGTGATTACGCCTATTACAATATCAATTAAAAACACAAAAACAAAATCGCTTAACTTAATATTAACGGGGTAAGCTGAAATTACAAATGAACCACTGTCGGGCATTCTTATAAATCCATAATGTAGCTGCGCCCAGCAAACAATAGCACCCAAAACCAATCCGAGAATCGCTCCTATTAATGTTATCATAAGCCCTTCCATAAAAAAAATACGGCGAATAAGATTACGATCTGCGCCCATACTCCACAAAACTGAAATATCTTTTTTCTTATCTAAGATTAACATAGTAAGAGTTCCTATTACATTAAATGTGGCAATTAGCAATATGAACGAAAGTATTAAAATAATCGCCCATTTTTCGGATTTCATGATCTTATAAAGCATTTCCTGCTGTTCAAAACGGTTTTTTACAATAAAATTTTTGCCGGAAATTTCACTGATTTGTTTCTGTATTTTTTCAATGTCTTCATTTGCTGCAAACATAATTTCTACAGATGTTACTTCATTTTTATAATTAAGAAGTTTTCGGGCAAATCGTAAAGGAACAATAATATATTTTACATCATAATCTTGTTGTAACGAAAATATTCCTGAAGGAAATATTACCTCAGAATAAAAGGATTCAAGCGGATTTGCAAAATTATTATTGCCTCTTTTGGGAACATAAATTTCTAAAGGATTAAAAAGATCGCTAGTGTTAATTCCTAGATTATATGCCACACCCTGGCCCATTACAGTATAATTATTACTGTCTTTTTCGAGAACAAATTGCCCTTCTGCCATCATTGTATCAAGTCCGCTCAATTTATAATAATCAGGTTTAACTCCTTTTATAGTGGCTATAAATTGTTTGTCCTTGTATTTTAGTAAGGCATTCTCTTCAATCACATCTGTAATATATACCACTCCCTTTAGCTGCTTGATTTTTCCGATAGGTAATGTGGTTATGTCAAATGTCTTTCCTTCCTTGACTGTTATCTGAATATCGGGATT
>JAAXXA010000356.1 GCA_013334735.1 Bacteroidota bacterium | reverse complement strand
CTGTTTTGGAATGCTGGCCTAAAGATGGCGGGAAATTTATAACTTTACCACTTGTACACACTGCAGATCCCCTAACAGGCATAAGGAATGTAGGGATGTACAGAATGCAGGTTTTCGAAAAAGACCTTACTGCAATACATTGGCATATTCATAAAAATTCGGCTCGTCATTACCGGGATTATAAACGCTTAGGAAAAATAATGCCTGTAGCTGTTGCTTTAGGAGGAGATCCTGTTTATACTTATGCCGCTACAGCTCCCCTACCCGATAATATTGATGAATATTTGTTAGCAGGATTTCTTCGCAAGAAAAAAGTTGATTTGGTTAAATGCCTTACGCAGGATATTGAAGTGCCCGCCGATGCTGACTTTGTGATAGAAGGCTATGTTGACCCCAATGAAGATTTGATATGGGAAGGTCCATTTGGCGACCATACCGGTTACTATTCTTTACCCGACTGGTATCCCAAATTTCATATAACTTGTATTACTCATCGTAAAAATGCTATTTATCCTGCAACTATTGTTGGTATTCCTCCGCAGGAAGATGCTTATATAGGAAAAGCTACCGAAAGAATATTTCTTACCCCGATCAGAATGTCGATGTTGCCCGAAATTATTGATATGATTATGCCTTCAGAAGGAGTATTTCATAATCTGGCAATAGTGAAAATAAAAAAAGAATATCCCGGACATGCTCTAAAAGTCATGAATTCATTATGGGGAGCGGGACAGATGATGTTTAATAAAATGTTGATAGTAGTAGATGAGGATACAGATATTAATGATTATAATTCATTGGCTAAAAATATTTTTATGAATATAAATATCTCAAAGGATATTATTTTTAGTCGCGGTCCAATGGATGTGCTTGATCATTCGGGAAGCGCATTTGCGTATGGTGGCAAAATTGGTATTGATGCAACTAACAAAAGAAATGAAATCAAAAAATTCAATTTCGATAAAAATCTTATACATCAAAAATACTCTGAATTACTTGTTATTAATGATGATTTACTGAAAAACAATATTCCCGTATTATTTATCGCTATTGATAAATCTGAAGAAACTAAGCTTAAAAATCTTTCGGAGCATTTGATTAACGAGCCTGGTTTTGAAAATATTTCCGTCATTGTTATTTGCGAACCGGCTCTTGATATTTTCTGTTATAGTGATGTTGTGTGGAGTGTACTCAACAATATAGATGCAGCAAGAGATTGCAATATTATTAAATCTAAAATTATTGATTCTAAGGAAACATTGATTATTGACGGGACACGAAAAACTTCTCTTACGGATAATTTTACCCGTCAATGGCCAAATGTAACAGTAATGGATGATGCTACAATAAAAAAAGTTGATTCAATGTGGGATAGCTTAAATTTAGGTAAATTCATTCCTTCTCCTTCTTTGAAATATAAAAAACTTATGCATGGAGATGAGGCAATAGCAACATAACACTTGTTGAGTGAAGCTAAAAGCATTAGCATTTTAGTGTTTACTGGTTATATATCGTCATTGCGAGGAACGAAGCAATCTCTTTTCTATGCAGATTGCTTCGGGTAAAACCCTCGCAATGACGCGAAGGTTGGCAGAATGCAAGAAAGAAATCTGAAATAGGATAATGGATTTTTCACGTTCACGATGACTTACATCTGCTACGCTCAGTCCCAACATGCTTTTCCGCATGATACGATGACCTTACAAGAGGTCCACATTCTGCAAATTCAAAACCTTTTTCGAGAGCTATTAGTTTAAATTTGGCAAATTCTTCAGGAGTTACATAACGATCAACAGGCAAATGTTTTTTAGTCGGCTGCAAATACTGACCAAGTGTAATAATACTACAACCCGCGTTCAACATATCGTCCATAGTTTTAAAAATTTCATTTTCCGTTTCACCTAAACCAAGCATAATTCCCGATTTTGTTTTAACACCATTAGAAGAAATGTATTTTAGCATATCCAAACTCCGGGAATATTTAGCCTGAACTCTTACTTGTTTTGTAAGTCGCTCAACGGTTTCCAAATTATGTGAAATAATGTCGGGAGATGATTCAATTATTTTTTTAATATTTTCAGTGTTGCCTTTAAAATCAGGTATCAGAGTTTCAATAGTAGTTTTAGGATTTATTTTTTTAATTGCTGTAACTGTTTGCGCCCATATTTCCGCTCCTCCATCTGTAAGGTCGTCCCTGTCAACTGAAGTGATAACACAATGTTTAAGTTTCATTTGACTAATAACTTCAGCTAACTTTTGAGGCTCTTCGGTATCAGGAGGAAGTGGTTTACCTGTTGCGACAGCGCAAAATCCGCACGATCTGGTACATATATTACCAAGAATCATAAAGGTTGCTGTTCTGTTATTCCAGCACTCGCCTATATTTGGGCAATTACCGCTTTCGCAAATAGTATGAAGATTATATTTATTCAAATATTGTTTAAGATACGAATATTCATCGGCCTTTGGTAAATTTATTCTCAGCCAATCGGGCTTTTTACGGGTAGTGATCATTTTATATTTATAATCAAAAGACTAGGTAATGCTTGCCTTTATTGATATCTTTGAATTAATAATGTTTCCTTTTCTTGGGCTTTTGCCTATTATCGTAGAAATTTAATAGAATTATCTTATTATCCCGAATTTGATAGAATAACGTTAATTGTTTAATTAATACAAATCCTCTAATGTTTTTATATCTATTTTCAATAGAGCCTATCTCTGGAAATTCGTGAAGGGTATCTATAAAATCATATACTTTTTTAACAAAAATCTTTGAGGTTGATTTCCCCCATTCTGATTCAAGATGTTCAAGAATAGTATCAAATTTGTTGTAAGCTTGTTTTGACCAATATATTTCTAAAGCCATTTTTTATGCTTCTTTGAAACCTCAGAATGAGATATTAAATTTTCAGGATCATGACTTTGTTTCTCAATTAACATCAATTCCTCTTGTTCTTCTAAACTTAGCCTTGACCACAACTGAGTATCTTTTGATTCTTTGGCTTTTAATAATAAATCATAGAATTTTGACAAAACACTTTCATTGTTGAAAGTATCTATTAATCTATGAAAATTTGTTCTTAGCTCAATAGTATTCATAATTATTTATTTTTTTCAAATATACAAAATATTCGGATTATGATATATTTACTACATAATTTTATCAAACGGTTTCACCATAATTTCATTACGAAAATCTACATTTTTTAATTCTTTTTCTTTTTCAAATATTACAAAAATGTGCTTGTTTAGCAGATTCTTTGGATTAATATTTAATTTTAATTGTTCTTTATAAACATCTTTTTTATATGATTTTGGGATTTCTTTATGTTTACTTAAATTTTTAAAATATCTCAAATACGAACTTATAAAAATCAACGGATAAAAAAACGGAAATAAAACCAAAGAACCTTTGCTTAATCTTATATATCTTGTTTCTATGATTTTAAATCCCGTCAGTTTTGCAAGCGTTCTTAGTTTTTGCAAACCAATTAAAAAAATATGTCCGTGATAAATTTCATTTATTACAGTTTTGTCCGACATCCAGATATCATCTATTTCATTAGGTGGCATTTGTTTGGAAGTTTCACTTTCGAACAATAAATAACTGAATTTGGATGCTAAATTAGAATACGAAGGTGTTGTAATTAAAAGCTTTCCATTTGTTTTAATTACCCTGTTAAATTCTTTAAATGTTTTTAATTGATCGCTCAAATGTTCAATGCCTTCCTGGCAAATCAACATATCTGCATAATTATCAACTACCGGAATTTTATCAACAATATCAGCTCGCTTGCATTCGATATTTTTTAACATAAAATATTCTGGAAATAAATCAAAAGGTTCGACCTTTACACCATTTTCTAATAATATTTCTGTGGTAACCCCATTCCCTGCGGGTATATCTAGAACAATTTTATTCTTTAATTCGCTTTTTTGACTGTCCAAATATTTTTTTATATAAAATTTAGGACTTTTAGGATTATTTACGTGTTTATCAATCATTATCAAACTTTTAAGTTTAAAGAAGACCATAATAATGGA
>JAAXXA010000355.1 GCA_013334735.1 Bacteroidota bacterium | reverse complement strand
TCCCACCAAGAACAACAGGTGTTTCAGGGAAAAGTTTTTTTAATATTTTTGTATAAACCACCGAAGCATAATCGGGACGAAATCCTGCTGTACCACCCGGAGTATATGCATCCTCCGATCGTAATCTTTTATTTGCAGTATAATGATTTATCATTGAGTCCATGCAGCCGGCTGTAACACCAAAAAACAACTTAGGGGTTCCAAGTTTTGAGAAATCTCTTAAATCATCACGCCAGTTTGGTTGTGGTAAAATTGCTACTTTATATCCGTCTTTTTCTAATATCCTTGCAATAACAGCATGTCCAAAGGATGGATGATCTACATAAGCATCACCCGATACAATAATAATATCAGGCTGCTCCCATCCTCTCATTTCCAGTTCTTTTTTTGAAACAGGAAGCCAGTCTGTTATTGAAAGTTTTTGTAACATTACTTAACGTGTGTATTTTCTTAACAAAAGTAAATAAATTTGACTTCGATGAAAGCAATATTTTTTTTATTAATTCTAAAATTTTACTTCAAACTTTTAAAACTTTCACAATATTATAATTACAGCAAAAGCATCACTACTATTCGCAAATATAGTCAACTGTTATTTACCTAATTATACCTACTTACATAAACTGATTATTTAAGCTTTCCGATAATTTGTAAGTATTTATACTTATTTTCAAAACTCATACAATTATTTGGCTGAACATCAGAAGATAACACATCCTATTTAAAGTAAAAAAAATATAGACATATTTGTTTATTTATTAGATAAATTATATATATCTTTGCAAAGTATATTTTTTACAATCTATTTTTCTGAATATGAGTTATATAAATTTTGATAAGAACAGGCTTGTTAATTTGGAATATTCACTGAACAGAGAATTACTTCGCTCAAATAGAGCAGGTTCTTATTCATGTACGACTATATTGGGATGCAATACCAGGAAATATCACGGACTGTTAGTTTCTCCTCAACCGGCTATTGATGAAGAGAATCACGTACTGCTTTCTGCGCTAGACATTACTGTAATTCAAAGAGAAGCGGAATTTAATTTTGGAATACATAAATATCCTTCAGGAGTATATAACCCCAAAGGTCATAAATATTTTAGCGATTTTACAACCGAACCTATTCCGAAACTTACTTTCAGAGTTGGGGGAGTTATTCTCACAATGGAATTATTGTTAGCCCTGGACGATGAAAGGCTACTTATTAGGTATGTACTTGAAGAAGCGCATTCACCTACTATTCTCAGATTAAAACCCTATCTTGCTTTTAGAAACATCCACAAACTTGCCAAAGCAAACGTGTTTGTTGACAAAAAATACGAAAAGATAAGCAACGGTATTAAATATCGTATGTACACGGGATATAGTAACCTATTTATGCAATTTTCAAAAGAATCTGAATATACACACGTACCCGATTGGTATTATAATATTGAATATACACAAGAACAAGCCAGAGGGTATGATTATCAGGAAGATCTATTCGTACCCGGCTTTTTTGAACTTCCTATTAAAAAGGGAGAAGCAATTATTTTCTCTATAGGAACTTCAAAAACAGAGACAAAACAATTAAAGAAACTTTTTATTTCAGAAATAAAGGATAGAATACCAAGAGATAGTTTTGATAATAATCTTATAAATTCCGCACATCAGTTTATTGTTCGAAGAGATAAAAAAACTGAAGTTGTAGCAGGATTTCCATGGTTTGGAAAATGGGGAAGAGATACATTTATTGCTTTACCGGGTATTACACTTGCCATTGACGATCCGAAAACATGCAAAGCAGTTATTGACACTATGGTTTCAGAGTTACAGGGACCTTTATTCCCAAATGTAGGTAGTGGAAATGATGCTTCATATAATTCAGCGGATGCTTCGTTATGGTTTTTCTGGGCTTTACAACAATACGCCGAATATACAAATACAAAAGGAAATATATGGAAAGAATATGGTCGTAAGATGTTGATGATACTTGACGGATATAGAAACGGGACCATGTTTAATATTAAAATGCAGGACAATGGGCTGATATATGCAGGCGAACAGGGACATGCCGTAACATGGATGGATGCAATTGTTGCAGGGAAACCTGTTACTCCAAGAATTGGAATGCCTGTAGAGATCAATGCGTTATGGTACAACGCTATTATGTTTTCTCTTGAAGTTGCTAAGCTTGCGGGTAATAAAACTTTTGCAAAAATATGGCAACCTATTGCAGATATGATCCCTGAAACATTTAAAGATACGTTTTGGTGTAAAGACAGAGGATTCCTTGCCGATTATGTTTGTGGCGACTATAAGGACTGGACTATCAGACCTAATATGGTATTTGCCACATCATTACCTTATTCCCCACTTCATGAAAAAATAAGGCAGCTTATACTTGAAAAAATACAACAAGAGCTACTAACACCACGAGGACTTCGTACGCTTACACCTAAGCATCCTGATTATAAAGGAGCATATTCAGGAAATCAAACAGAAAGAGACCTTGCTTATCACCAAGGTACTGTTTGGCCTTGGTTATTAGGTCATTTTGCAGAAGCATATTTAAAAATACATGGGAAATCAGGGCTATCACTAATAAAAAAAATCTATGAAGGTTTTGATTCTACAATGACAGAACATTGTATTGGAACTATTTCTGAAGTTTTTGATGGCGATCCTCCACATAAAGGCGGTGGTGCGCTTTCTCAAGCATGGAGTGTAGGTGAAGTTTTAAGAATGAAAAAGTTAATAGAAAAATGCGAAAAAACGTAAATAAGTATTTTAGATTATTTACAATAATTGATCACAAGAATATTACAAAAAAGTTAGAAGAATGAAAGTATTAATGTTTGGTTGGGAGTTTCCGCCCCATATTACCGGTGGCTTAGGAACAGCTTGTTATGGGCTAACAAAGGCAATGCTTAAGCAGGGGATGGATATTCTTTTTGTTGTTCCAAAAGCATATGGAGATGAAAATCAGGAAGCAGTTAAAATTGTTAATGCAAGCGATATAGTTATTGATATTAAAAATGAAATTTACAAAGAATACTGGAAACAAATTACTTACATGGAGATAGGCTCAAACCTTATACCTTACGTGTCTCCAGAGGAATTTGAAAGACTTTCAAAAGAAAATGTTCTTGATTATTCAGCAAATGAAAAATCTATTTTTTCATCAAGTTTTGAATTTTCAGGAAAATATGGAAAAGATTTAATGGTTGAAGTATCACGTTATGCCCTTGTAGCATCAAACATTGCCGCGAATAATAATTTTGATGTTATTCATGCACATGATTGGTTAACTTACCCTGCAGGAATAGCAGCTAAAAAAGTGAGTGGGAAAAAACTAATTGTTCACGTTCATGCTACTGAATTTGACAGATCAGGAGAAAATATAAATCCAAATGTTTTCGATATTGAGCGCAAAGGAATGGAAGCTGCCGATATGGTTATTACAGTGAGTAACCTTACAAGGCAAATTGTAATTGACCGGTATGGAATAAACCCCGATAAAGTTGTTACAGTTCACAATGCTGTTGAACCACCCGAAACGTCTGCAGCTCTTAAAGAAAAGAAACATTTAAAAGAAAAAGTAGTTACATTTTTAGGGAGGGTTACATTTCAAAAAGGACCGGATTATTTTGTGGAAGCTGCTTATAAAGTGCTTCAGAAGGATAAAAATGTACGTTTTGTAATGGCAGGGCAAGGCGATATGCTTTACAGGATGATAAAACGAGTAGCCGAGCTTCGAATTTCAACACAATTTCATTTTACCGGTTTTTTGAAAGGTGATGAAGTTGAAACTATGTTCGCATTAAGCGATGTGTATGTTATGCCCTCGGTTTCGGAACCTTTTGGCATTTCTCCATTAGAAGCTATGCGTTCAAATGTACCTGTTGTTATTTCCAAACAATCCGGTGTAGCTGAAGTGTTGCGCCATGCTTTAAAAGTGGATTTTTGGGATATTGACGCTTTATCGGATGCAATCTATGGATTGTTGCATTACGAAGCTCTTTCAAAGATGTTTATTCTTCTCGGAAAAGAAGAAGTTAACG
>JAAXXA010000354.1 GCA_013334735.1 Bacteroidota bacterium | reverse complement strand
CTGGCTGCTGTCCGAGGCATTCAACACATCACCGGAATTCTGGCTCAACCTGCAAGCCACTCATGACCTGTCTCTGCATAAACCAAAACGCCATGTCCAGCCAATGCTGAAAGCCAGCGCATGAGCGAGAGAAAAGCGTTCATCGATTCGATGGGATTGTGGTTTTTCTGCAACTTGCTGTGATAGAACACCCCAACGA
The DNA here is from genome assembly GCA_013334735.1 of Bacteroidota bacterium. Lineage (GTDB taxonomy): Bacteria > Bacteroidota > Bacteroidia > Bacteroidales > CG2-30-32-10 > JAAXXA01. Next base: position 3,856 of record JAAXXA010000354.1, on the reverse strand, counting down.
CCTCATCACCGCCCTCGACGACGCGCTCGCGGGTGTATGATTTTCTGTTGTGGATGATAGATGAAAACGCCCACGCTCACTAGCGAAATCACTGATCCTACGCAAGGCTTCTTGCTTTATTGCAAATGGTAAACCGTCCTGAATCCCCTGTCATTGCTTCTCCCGACTTGTCGGGAGAAGCAATGCATGCGGAGTTTCGTCAAGGCATCATATGTGGATGGATCGCGAGTCCCGACAAGTCGGGACTCGCGATGATGAATCCTTGTTATTCGAAGGGTGAACTGAATCAAACATAGTTTGCAATCTTCATCTGGATGCCGACCTGTCAGGCTGGCACATTGAGCCAAAGACTCGACAAGAGTATTTTCAGCAATGAATTAGCGTCCCGGAACTCGGAACTCGAACGAAACTCCTGAGCACAGCGATTATCGGATATATCGGAAAAAACCTGATTCGTATTTGTTTTTATGATTTTATTTTAATAAAATAAAAAAGGTATGGATCCTGAGTAGTGTTTTTTAATTAACTCTTGCTTGTAGGATATTATGATGATAATCTCTTCTTTAACTATATTGAGATTTTATCTCTATACTTCTTCAAATGGAGCTATAATCTATAAGATATCTCCTCAGATTATCAAGAATATATCTTATTTAAATTTTCCTATAGTGCATCGGATGAAATATTATTTCAAATAATGATTCCTTTGAAAAGCAGGAAAATGATGTGATGTGATGTGATTTAGAAAATAATATATAAGCTAAAGCATATGGAAATACATTTATATTTTTTATTTTTTTAGCTATCTAATTATTTGTAAATTAAAACAGAGAATTACAAATGAAAATTTTAATGTCTTTAATATTTTTGCTTCTTTTGCAGATTACTTGTATCGCAAAAGCAGACGTAGTTATAACATTGCCGACTCAGAATAGCTATGTAGGTGAACGACCTGAAGTGAAAGGAAATGCAAATTCTGGAAATGTATGGGTGATTGTTCATCCAAAGGGAACTGACGGATATTGGGTTCAGCCAACCGTTAATATTGAAAATCATGCTTGGAATGTAATTATATATATTGGCCGATCAGGATCAATAGATAATGGAAAACATTTTGAGATATTAGCAATATCTGACCCTAAAGAAATAATCTCAGAAGGAGATGTATTGAGTGGATGGCCTGATGCAAAAGATACCTCCAAAGTTATTGAGGTTATAAGGAGATAAGCGACATGTGGGATAGTGATAATTACTTATTCATGGCTTTGGCTGTAATATTTGCAGCTGTAGCAGTTATTATAAACAGTAATTGTGGATCAGAAAATCAAAAAAGGCATCCATCGGTAAAATATATATATCACGCTTTAATAGTTTCTAATGCATTGATTGTTATATATTGCAGTGTTGTATCATCACGAAAAGAATCTTTTCTGAAACACCGCAATCAGGAGTTATGGGAAAACATATACAGTGTAATTATGCAACAACATGATATCCAAAAAATACCTGCACAAGGTACGCCGAAATCAAAGGGCGATGCTATAGTTAATATAAATAGGATTGATTTAATAGATAGACATAATAATCAGCAGAAAATGCTGCAAAAAAAAGAATCTTTGACAATTTCAAATCCTGTTATGGGTGGTTATGTTGATCGCATGCAATTGTTTGACGGTAATATTAATATTGCAGATGCAAAAGTATATTTAATAGTGCATCCAATCGGAATTAGTGCATACTGGGTACAACCGAAAGCTATTGTGGATAATTCTGGAGAATGGCAGACACACGCATATATAGGTAGACCGGGCAATATTGATAAAGGAAAAAGTTTTGAAATAATGGCGATTTCACTTCCCAAAGATAATTTAACAGAGGGACAGATTTTATATAATTGGCCCGAAGCAAAGCTGAAATCAGCAATACTCGATGTAGTAAGGAAATAAGAAAAGTATGCACTATCGATAATAACGGCATGTTTAAAGAGTAAAGATTTAAATAACTGAATCGTTATCATATTTATTTAAGTTCATAATATTTATTAGGAGCTATTAATGAATAAATCACTGACAAAAAATTGTAAGGCGATTATTCTATCTGGCATTATTTTTTTTTATTTATGCTGATGTCCTTGCAAGAGATATTCCGTGGTATATACCGTTGTTACCGATCTCAGACCTAAATAATAAGGCACAAGATGGAGATCAAGATGCTCAATATTACATGGGTCTGAGATATATGAATGGAGACGGAGTTATTCAGAGTAACAAAGAGGCTATACGATGGTTTCAGCTTGCCGCAAGACAAGGGCATCCTGAAGCAAAAAATGAATTTAATAAATTATTCGAAAATAAGAATGAAAATGAGTCAGTTTATGATATGGGATGGATTATTCCAGAAAACGCAAATAGAGCAAAGGCCGAATATCAAATCGCATGTTATTATTATTGGGGTAAAGGTGCAATAAAAAAAAGTTATTCACAAGCAGCATTTTGGATGAAATCATCTGCAGAAAAAGGAAGCGATGAAGCACAAAATCATTTAGGAGTAATGTATCTTTTAGGGCTAGGAGTGAAACAAGACTACTCGAAATCCATGCATTGGTTTTTAACTTCTGCAGCTAATGGAAATTGTGACGCGCAATATAATATTGGATTAACTTATTTGGCCGGATTAGGCGTAAAGAAGGACATTAAAACAGCAAAAGAATGGCTTAAAAAGGCTTGTCAGAATGGTTCAAATGACGCTTGTAAAGCATACAAAGATATATCCAAATAAGAGAATCTTAAACCACCTCATTTACACATAAACAGCGCAATAATACCTACCATTATGAAGTATATCTATTTGGTCAATAATTTAGCTCATAAAGAACATGGCATTTAAGCGCAAACTTATACCAAATTGTTTATCTAAAGATACATGAAACTTCTAAAAGCATAAAAGCCTTCTATAGCAATATGTTATATCGAAAAACACACAAATCATTAGCAATATGTACTGCAAAATAAAAAAATATTAATATCTAATATATTATTATGCTGCGCCTCACATTACATTGCATATAATACTGTCATCGCTAAGTCTCCATCATCTCGAACTATATCAGAACTTATTTCAAAAGCAAAAAATGGGGATCAAGGGGCACAATATCAATTAGGACTTAAGTATTTAGATGGTAATGGCGTTAAAAAAAATGATGACGAGGCGAAAAAATGGCTCAGAAAGGCCGCACTACAGGGAAATCCTGGCGCTATAACAATACTTTGTATATTGGAGAATGATATTGATGACTCTGACATAAAATATGATGATTAAGGCTTCTATAAGATAACCAGTAGCCATTCGATTAATAAGCAGAGCATTATGACGTTTAACCAAAGCCCAAGCTGCTTGAATGTATGCCTACATTAGAATAGAACTTTCTGCAAAAGTGACAGAAAAAGAAAATAATGAGTAAATTACTAAGAATTGAACAAAACCGAAAATGCATATAATTCAGATTAAATCACATCAATTGATATAAATACTGTCGCAATAAAAAAAATATATCTAAGGCATCTGCATCTCTCATTTGGCTACTTCTCTTGATCTTGATACTCTACGCCTGGCCGGTAACTTTCTCCTTGCAAAACACATTTTTATTCCGACTAAAAAGGCCTTTATCGCTGGTCGCGTAAGGGTTCACTCCGATGGCCGGATCGCCGGGGCGGGCTCGGCACTCCTCTTTATGGCCGGAAACTTATCTACATCGACAAGCTAACCCATTTGCGGTATGGAAAATACCGGATAGGCGGGATTGAATGACGCGCTTGTTTTGATGAAATTGAGACCATGAAAATAACGCTCATTCAAG
>JAAXXA010000353.1 GCA_013334735.1 Bacteroidota bacterium | reverse complement strand
TCTCAAACCCCTTCACGGGGGTGTGGTGGGATAAAAAGCGGAGAATAGCACTCCGTCTGATTATTTCAGCACGGAGATATGTGATATAAGTCACGATACCTAACCAGCTTTAGGTAAAAAAAGATTTATATCTAAGTATCCTTATAGATGGGTTGATTTATGTGAGCAAGAAAGTAATATTTCCAGATCTACAAATGTTGTGCATTTACATTGGCTTCAATTGTCAGCTGTGCGAGATTTTATAAATCGTCTTCCTGCTAATAGCAGAGATTTTGCAAAAAAAAGCATCTTTTATACCAACTTTAATAACTTATTTACATAGCGTAACAATGCATTACGCTTTTTTATTTGATATAATTCAACTATGCGCCTGTAGCTCAGTGGATTAGAGCACTTGGCTTCGGACCAAGGGGTCGTAGGTTCGAATCCTACCAGGCGCACCAATAAATCTCGACAAAAGTCGAGTTTTATAATAAAATACGTTTTGTTATGGTGACCATAGTTTAATGGTAGAACTGCGGGTTGTGGTCCCGCTAGTGAGGGTTCAATTCCCTCTGGTCACCCCAGAATTTAATGGCTAAATTAAGCCATTATTTTTTATATTATTACATTCTGCACGATAAGCTCCAAATATTGGCTGTTTGAATATTTTTTTATTTATTGCTTAGTCTGTGGGATATTGAGTATAATTGAACTATGTATAGTCCAAAAAGGATACAAGAAGTTAAAGATTATATTCTAAAATATAAGACCCAATATTCTGTTGAAGCAATTAAGAAAGCTGTTATAGAATCTGGGTATACTACTACTGAGTTTGATGAAGCATTAACATCCTTTACTGATTTATATCAAGATGACGAAAATGAATTTTTTGACAAGAAAATTAATTCGTTGAGTGAGCGTGAATCTAGAGTAAGGGCTAATAATTTAATCTATAATTTTCCGAAAATAATTTTTATTACATTAATATTAATTGCTATTTTGATTTTTTATCCTAATTTTGGCGTTGAAGATAGTAAGCTCAAAACACTTTTACTCTTTGGTTTTTGGGACATTATTGTATCTTCAATATTTGTTGCTTACGGAATTCACGCAGTTATACAGGGGCGTATTTCATTAATTGCTTTTATTTCACCTCAATACATTACAACAGGTTCTTCTGGAAGTGCTTCTGGTGGACTAATAGCGAAGATTTTAGGCCTAGTTTTATTTGTAGGCGGGTTTTATCGTTATATATCTATTGTTTATTCCATGATTTTTTTATTAAAATAAGTTCTAACATCCTTCACTAGGCGACCCCATTAATTTAAGGCTTATTTGAGCCTTATTTTATTAATGGAAATATTAATTCAATTGTGACTAATATTTTGGTATTATTAAATTAATAATATAGGTATAAGATGTTTGATCCAAAGAGAATCGACGATATTAAAGATTATATTTCTAAATATAAAGACCTTTATTCAATTAAAGCAATTAGAAATGCAGTTTTAGAATCGGACTATACGAACGATGAATTTAACGAAGCTTTAGTTAACTTTCCTAATTTAAATCAAATTAACGAAAATGAATTTATTTATAAATCAATTTTTGAGAAAATACTTTATTCTATATTATTTTCGATTATTGTAACCTTGGTTTGTGTAATATTTGATGTTAATATTTATTTTCTTTACCTGTTCTTAATATTTTCTATTATTGCTGGTTTATATTTCCCTCAAGCCAAAAAAATAATTCATAATCATACAGTTTTACATAGAATATTGTCTGGAGTAGTGCTCGCTCCAGTATATAGCTTAATTTTAGCAATAATTGTTCGAGGTATTTCTCAGTCACTATATGTTTATTACCAGGATGCCAATAATTATGCGCTAATTGCATTATTTTTAGGTGGTCTTATCGGGTTTGTTGTGGGCATCGTATTTCCAATCGGTAAAAAGATTAATAATGTTGCTGTAAGGAGAACATATCATAGCTTACATATTATTTTTACTGTAGTAGGATTTATTTTTCTTATATTTTTAATATGGTTTGCGTTTGCATTTTCTACTGTTCTTGGCGGGATATTTTAATTGTTATAGTTATAGTATTATCTGATGTAATAAGTTCTAACATCCTTTACCAGGCGACCCCAGAATTTTAAGGCTAAATTAAGCCATTATTTTTTATTAACCCCCCAGATTCGGATATTTGAGAATAAATTTTTAAATCCAAGGCTGTTACTATTATTGTATATATATTTTTTGATATAATAACATTATATGAGTAATGAAATTAATAATAATAAATCTAATGATAGCGATGGTTTAAACTCTCGAATATATTATACAAACAACTCGGTTTTCAAATGGCTGACTTGGCGTGTAGTCTTTGCATTTATTGCACTGCTGGTATTGTTATTAATTTTTTATTCGCTAAGTCCGCTAGGAAAACAACGGTCTCAGGATAAGAACACGAATTTGCTTAACTCAGAGTTAGAAGGGATCTTCGAAAACTTTGATTTTATAAGCGTTAACTTCAGAAAACGGCACGAAAGTGGAATAATTAGCGGCTACAAATACGAGTTGATAGCTGAATTTAAAAATAAAATTAATAAAAATTTTAAAATTAAAATTATTTGCAATACAGATGAATATGGTAATTGGTGTGATGATATGGTTGACAGAGAATTTTATAATAGCAAATTTAGTATCTTAAAGGATAAGAATACTGCAGGTTTCTTTAAGGAGACTGGTAAGTATCCTGGAGAAATTAGCTTGAACTTAGGTGCGGGGATAAAGTCCCAGCAAATAATTAAGGTTAAATATTTTCTTGATGAAGAGTATTTCGATATTGTGAAGCCCTATATTAACAAAAATGACATTCGTGATGATTTTGTTGCATGCTATAATTCATCTATTTGTGGCCTGGACAGTATTGATGAAATTGCAACCAATAATAATCAATATGGCCGTAGTAATGCAATATTTTATTATGATGATAATGCCAACAGTTATTATGTTCTAGGTAACGCGGAGTCTCCTGACCTTACAAAGAGATTGCTATTCTACTATGACGATGAAGGTGGGACTTGGGATTATTTAGGGGAGATTAGTACTCATAGTCAGATGTTAAAATAATAAGTTCTAACATCCTTCACTAGGCGACCCCAGCAATTATTAAAAAAGAGGCTATAAGGCCTCTTTTATTATCAGTGAATAAATATTTTTCTTAATTTTTTGATAAGATTTATGGGCATTTTCAGTATAAATTTTTACTTTATCTGCATAATCCTTTGCATCAGAGTTTGGGTAATCAAACACGTCGGGGATATCCCAAATCAAGTATTCTTTTATTGTGCAATGTAGATCATTTGTACAAAAGTTATAATATTTCTTGTTCATAAATATAACTAAATCTTGTTTTTCGATTAACTCTTTAGTGGTTTGAGTCCAGCTTGGGGCTAAATATTTTTCGATATTTTCATTCTTTGCTATATTCTTCGAGTAAATTGTTATTGGACCATTATAGTTTTTTGCTGCTTTAACCCCACTAGAGGTGACAGTTGCATCAACGTGTTTAGATCTTAAATAAGCTTCAGCCAACCGACTTCTAAAGGTGTTACCCTCACATACAAAATGAATATTTATTTTTTTATTCATTTTTACTTATAAAATTTGTAATTTCTAACCATGAGTTTAATCGTTTTACATTTGATGGTATATCGCCTTGATTCCATGGTCTATTAAATAAAATAACTTGCAGTTGTTCATGGCATTTATTAGTAAATCTAAGTAAGTCATCTATCAAGATATTAGCATCAAGCTCCATGCAAATTTCAGACTTAGTTTTATGTTTTTCTGTACCGTCCTCATACATTTTTTTATTGTCAAAATAGACACCGCTAAATTTATTAGGGAAGTACTTTTCTAGCCAGTTGACAGTCTTTTGTTTTGTAGAAAATGGTCTTCCTGTTACAACATATAGCTCATGTTTTTTAGATAGTGTCTCCACAGATTTTTGTGCATCTTTTACTGGGTCAATATTATTAGAAAACTTAGAATCAAAAAATTGTAG
>JAAXXA010000010.1:9575-17318 GCA_013334735.1 Bacteroidota bacterium | reverse complement strand
TAAAAAATGGATTAAATTGTTCATCAAAAAAATGAAAGGCAAAGGTACTTTTTTTTTATAAATAACTGAATAGAGAATAAAAAGAAGCAGAAGATAAATGACATATTTATAACTACCACTTACATTCAAAAATAGGTATAAATACCTATATAAAAAGTGAAAAATACGTATTTATACTGATGTATTAGAGTGTTTCGTAGTTGTAAATTTGAAGCAGTATAAGTAAATAAATAAACACATAGCAAATAGTACTTGTTCCGAAAATATTGATTTACAATTATAATTTTAAAAATTAAATTATGAAAGCAATAAATCAACTTCGCAAAAGCCAGATTAAATATATCAGATATACTTTTTTCTGCCTGACAATATTTATTACAACAAGCATCTTAAATTACAATTCATTTGCACAACGACAGAAATATGCTTATGGAACGGCAGCAGTTTGTATTTATTCTGCTTCGGATACAATGCAACATAAAGCTCCACCTGTAAAAGAAGTAAAAATTGGTTCTACTGCAAAGGAAGTATTAGAAATTTTGAATTATCCGAATGATAAATTAATAATTGAAAATACTAATAAAGAAAAATGGATGTATGAAGACAGAACCGTATATTTTGAAAATAATAGAGTAAAAATAATCCAACAGGTAAAGTCTAAAAAAGGTAAGTTTATAAAGATTCCTGAGCAAACTTTTGGTTTAGTTGCCTTACTCTAAGCCATTTTTGGTGTCTGTCGTGGCAGATCACCAACAAAAATAGAAAGCGTAATTTTATTAAAAAATATTTCGTAAAACACACAACCAAATAATTAATTTGAATACATTTTAAAAGTTCATTCAGGTTCTTGACTGAGTGAGCTTTTATTTTTCAATTAAATATAATTTTTTTGTAACAAAATTGCGGTGCACAAAAAAATTAAACCGCCTGATAATCAAGCGGTTTAGATGTAAAAAAGTCGGGGTGAGAAGACTCGAACTTCCGACCCCCACGTCCCGAACGTGGTACGCTAGCCAACTGCGCTACACCCCGATAAAAATTATTTGTACAAAATAGAAAATTATGTCTCCCCGACAGGATTCGAACCTGTGACCCATTGATTAAGAGTCAATTGCTCTACCAGCTGAGCTACGGAGAGATTTTTTATTCTTGGCGGCAAAGGTATTAAAAAAATTATAAACAGAAAAAATTATTACTATTCCTTATTCATCACTCCAAGTTTGTCCAATAACCAAAAAATCAAGGATAAAACTATTCCGACAATTGCGGCAAAAGCCATTCCTTTAAGTTGGACGGTGCCTATATTAATTGCAGCTCCGCTCACTCCTACAACGAATGTAACGGCGCCTAATACCATATTTCTGTTCTTACTAAAATCCACTTTTTGTTCTACAAACATTCTAATCCCCTGTACTGCAATTACACCGTACAAAAGCATTGTAATTCCTCCCATAACAGGCGTTGGAATTGTAGATATTGCAGCAGCAATTTTTCCTACACACGAAAATACAATTGCTATAATTGCAGCTCCGCGTATAACCCAAACAGAATAGACTCTTGTTATCGCCATCACACCAATGTTTTCGCCATAAGTAGTATTGGGGGGCGAACCGGTAAAACCTGATAATACGTTACTTATTCCATCGCCAAGCAAAGAACGATGTAAGCCCGGATTTTCCATCAAATTTGAACCGGTAATTTTTCCTGTTACAATCAGGTGGCTGATATGCTCCGCAAGCACTACAATACAAGCCGGAGCGATAATTATTAAAGCATTTGGATTAAAAACAGGAGCACGAAAATTAGGCAGCGCAAACCATGCAGCTTTGCTGATAGCAGTTGTGTCAACCATTCCCATCGAAAGCGCAAGTAAATATCCTGCAATAACTGCTACAAGGATTGGTATTACCTGAAAAAATCCTCTTAACATCACAGAGCCGGCAATCCCGATACATAAAGTAAACATCGATACTATTAGCACGTCATTTGAAGCTACAAAAGGTTTTACAATTTTACCTACTTCTGTAGGAAAAGGTGCGAGTCCCGCTTGTTGTGCGGCAACCGGCGCAAGCTCAAGACCAATTATTGCAACAACGGCGCCCATTACGGCAGGAGGCATTACTACGTCAATCCAACTAATTCCCCAATATTTTACGATAAAAGAAATTGCAATAAAGAACAAACCGAAAAAGATAAATCCGGGTTGCGCATTGCTAAAACTTCCATAAGTGCTAATAATAAGCAATGTAGGCGCTATAAAAGCAAAGCTTGAACCCAGATAAGCAGGAATACCGCCTTTTGTAACCCATGAATAAATCAGTGTACCGACACCATTCATTAATAGTGCAATAGCAGGATCTACGCCTAAAAGTATCGGAACAAGAATAGTGGCGCCAAACATCGCGGTTAAATGCTGGAAGCTCAGCGGAAGTGTTTGCAGAAGTGGTAATTTTTCGTGAATACCGATAATACGTCGTGTCATATTAATCAAATTTTGAATTAATAATTTATGCTAGTGGACTCATGATATTTATGTTTTCCTAATTGTTTCGGAAATCATATTTATACGTTTTATAAAAACCATGATCACGCGCAAAAATAAATAATAATTAAAAAGAAGCATATATTTTAAATAAATACAGATAAATAATCATTTACAATACATTAAAATTTTGTACAATTTTTAAAAAATGAGTGCTAACAAAAATCGATAATTTTATTTGTTAAAGAATAATAAAAAAAATCAGTTGTGAATCTAAAAACATATAAATTTGCAGAAAAATAAATAATTATGTTTAATAAAATAATCGCAGCTATGCTGCCGTACATGCCACAAAATTTTGTTTGGATATTTTCAAAAAGATATGTTGCTGGCAAAACTCTTGAAGAAGCTATAAAATTTTGCAAAGATCTTAACGCCCAAGGTATTAAAATAACTATTGACGTGCTTGGAGAATTCATAAAAAGCATGGACGAAGCCGAGCAAAATAAAAAGGAGTACCTTCATGTGATTGAGATCACCGAAAAAAACAAAATTGTTGGTAATTATTCGGTCAAACCAACTATGTTCGGTTTACTGATTGACAAAGAAGGTTGTTATAAACAAATTCGTGAAGTTGTTGCTAAAGCAGCAGAATATAATAGTTTCGTCCGAATCGACATGGAAGATACTCAGTGTACTGACGATGAAATAGAATTATTCAGAAAATTAAAAAAAGAATTTCCTAAAAATGTAGGACTTGTTGTTCAGGCATATTTAAAAAGAACATTGCAGGATGTTACAAACCTTTTAGATATAAATAATACCGAAATTCCTGTTAATTTCCGTCTTTGTAAAGGAATTTATACCGAACCTAAAGAACTTGCATTCAAACAATATGAGGAAATAAATAGCCATTATCTCGAAGATCTGGAATTTATGTTCAAAAATAAGATTTATGTAGGTATTGCAACTCACGATAAACCTCTGATAGATGGCGCATACAAACTTATTGAAAAATATAATGTCCCTAAAAATATGTATGAATTCCAAATGTTACTTGGAGTTACACCCGATTTACGTAAATCAATTACAGACAAAGGGCATACAATGCGTGTTTATGTCCCATTTGGGGTAAAATGGTTTGCATACTGCACCCGACGATTAAAAGAAAATCCCAAAATGGCAGGTATGATTATAAAAGCTATTTTTATAAAAGGATAGAGTTTCTTTTTTATTGTAAAGGGTTCAAATTTCAACATTTTTAAAGATAATAATCTTTGTTAAATGTTGATTGCTCCGCCATAGGCGGTCTACCAACTTATTTTATATAACATTTAAACACAATTACAGTATAAATTGCACCCTTTATTTCACTATATCTTGTTAATTTTTAATAACATATTAATTATTTTGTGCTAATATTTTTTATTTGAATAAGAAATATTACCTTTGCCGACCTTAAATAAAGCTTTGTACATTGAACTTTTTAGATCAGTATTCAATTCAATTTGCGAGTTTAACGCCCGGATCTTATAACTATAATTTTAAAGTTAATGATTCGTTCTTTGAAAAATTTGAAGAATCCCAAATAAAACAGGGTAATGTAAGTATTGATATTGAGTTTCAAAAAGAAGCAAAAATGCTTGTTTTAAATTTTATTCTAACAGGAAGTGTCAGACTTATGTGCGACAGATGCCTTGATGATTTTAATTTCGATATTAATTCAAACGAAAGGATTATTGTTAAATTTGGGACAGATAAAACTGATGATACTGAAGAATTAATTACTATTTCAGAAAAAGATTACCAAATTAATATTTCTCATTTTATTTACGAATTTATTCATTTAGCTTTACCAACAAAAAGAGCACATCCGGAAGATGAAAATGGTCTTTCTCTTTGTAATCCTGAATTTATTGCAAAGCTTAAAGAATATCAAAATATTAAAACTGTTGAAATTGACCCACGTTGGGAAGTTCTAACAAAATTAAAGAAAAGTTAACTTAATATCATTTATTTTAAATTATTATTATTATGCCAAATCCTAAACATAAACATTCTAAAACGAGAAGAGACAAAAGAAGAACTCACGATAAAGCTGTAGTTCCTACTACTGCTGTTTGTTCTAATTGTGGAGCATCAGTATTATATCATAGAGTATGCAGCGAGTGTGGTTATTACAAAGGCAAATTAGCCGTAGAGAAAAAAGAGGCTACTGCATAAACTAAAATATTGAAAAGATGAAAATCGGAATTGATTTTATGGGTGGAAGTTTTGCCCTTCAATCCACTATTGAAGGTTTAATTTTTACTCATAACGATATTAATCCAACAATTCAACTTTGTTTATATTACAAAAAGAAAATAATTACACCTTTATTGACCAAATATAAGGCTTTTCCTCAAGAATTTGAAATTATTCAAATTCCCTGATAGTATATGAATTGGTGAATAATCCTGCAATAAAATGAGCCTGATTTATTTAGTAATAAACGAAGCAAAACTTTTCAAAAAAAATAATTCATCAATATGCAAATACACTCATAAAAAAAATGAGGGTATTCAAAAAATTTAATTATATGTCAAAAATTAGAGCTGCAATTACAGGCGTTAATGGTTATTTACCGGAGTATATTTTAACTAATGACGAACTTAGTAAAATGGTAGATACCTCTGATGATTGGATAATGACCCGAATAGGTATAAAAGAAAGAAGAATATTAAAAGGAGAAGGTAAAGGTACATCCGACATTGCTGTTGAAGCAATTAAAGGTTTGTTAGCAAAAACCAATACAAAACCCGAAGACATTGATCTTTTGGTCTGTGCTACGGTAACTCCCGATATGCAATTCCCTGCAACAGCTAATGTAATAAGCGATAAAGTGGGTATAAAAAACGCTTTTAGTTTTGATATTAATGCAGGATGTTCCGGTTTTCTTTTCGCTTTAGTTACGGCTTCAAAATATGTTGAAAGCGGAACACATAAAAAAGTGTTAGTCGTGGGCGCAGAAAAAATGTCCTCAATTGTTGATTATACCGATCGTGCTACTTGTCCGATTTTTGGCGATGGTGCAGGAGCCGTTTTATTAGAACCGACTTATGATGAATTAGGAATTATTGATTCAATATTAAAAACTGATGGTGTAGGAAGAATTCATTTACATCAAAAAGCCGGAGGATCCATAAAACCATCATCTTTTGAAACTATTGAAGCAAGGGAACACTTTATTTATCAGGAAGGGCAACAAGTTTTTAAATGGGCTGTTTCTAAAATGGCTGATGTTTCTGAGGAAATCATGGAACGTAACCACCTAAAATCTGAAGATATTGCATGGCTTGTTCCTCATCAGGCAAATATGAGAATTATTGAAGCTACTGCCAAAAGGATGAAACTAGATAAAGAAAAGGTAATGGTAAATATTCAAAAATTAGGAAACACAACTGCTGCGACACTTCCATTATGTTTGACCGAATGGGAACCTTTGCTCAAAAAAGGCGACAATATTATTCTTACAGCATTTGGCGCTGGTTTTACCTGGGGTTCAATATATTTAAAATGGGCTTACGATTATAAAAAATAATAAGATTTTAGATAATTTGGGATTTATTATATGTTGGCAGTCAGCAATAAACAGTCAGCAAATATTGCCGATTGCTGACTATATTATTCCGTTTACAAAGTGTTTCCCTAATTATTCTACCGTAACTGATTTAGCAAGATTTCTTGGCTGATCTACGTTACATCCGCGTATTACAGCAATATGGTATGCAAGAAGTTGTAAAGGTATTGTAGCAAGTAACGGCACCATCATTTCTTCAGTTTCAGGAATTTCAATAGTATAATCAGCAAGACCTTTTACAGTTTCATCTCCTTCGGTAACAATAGCTATAATAATACCTTTTCTGGCTTTTACTTCCTGAATATTACTAATTACTTTGTCATAAGAACCTTTGTTTGTAGCAATTACAACAACAGGCATATTATCATCGATTAAAGCTATAGGACCATGCTTCATTTCGGCAGCGGGATATCCCTCGGCATGAATGTAAGATATTTCTTTTAATTTGAGCGCTCCTTCTAGAGCAACAGGAAAATTGTATCCTCTGCCTAAATAAAGAAAATTCCTTGAATCTTTGAATTTTTCAGCTAGTTCCTTTATTTTATCGTTCAATTTTAAAGTAATTTCAATTTTTTCAGGTATCATCCCTAACTCGGTAATTATTTTGTGTAAACGGGATTTTGATATCGTTCCTTTTTTATTTGCAATAGTAAGCGCCATCAATGTAAGTACTGCAACCTGAGCTGTAAAAGCTTTTGTTGACGCCACGCCAATCTCTGGTCCGGCATGAGTATAAGAACCTGCATGTGTCGCTCTGGGTATTGAAGATCCCACTACATTACAAATGCCAATAATGGTAGCGCCTTTAGATTTAGCAAGAGCTATTGCAGCTAGAGTATCAGCAGTTTCACCTGATTGAGAAATAGCAATTACAATATCATCTTCATAAATAATTGGATTTCTATATCTGAATTCTGATGCATATTCAACTTCTACGGGAATTCGTGCTAGATCTTCGAAAAGATATTCTCCAACTAGTCCTGCATGCCAAGAGGTACCACATGCAATAATAAGTATTCTTTTAGCTTTAAGAAACTTTTCTTCGTAATCTATTATACCTCCAAGTGCAACAATTTCATTTCCCAGATTCAGCCTACCTCTCATGCTATCCCTGATTGAACGTGGTTGTTCAAAAATTTCCTTAAGCATAAAATGTGGAAATCCACCTTTTTCTATAGCGCTTAATTGCACTTCTAATTTTTGTATATATGGAGTTTTCTCAATATTATCTGTTGTAACAATCCGAAGATCTCCATTTCGTTTGATAATAGTAATCTCCTCTTCGCCCAAATAAACAACTTTTTGAGTAAATTCAACAATCGGAGATGGGTCTGAGGCAATAAACATTTCATCCTTACCAACTCCTATCACAAGTGGACTACCTTTCCTTGCACCTATTAGTGTGTCAGGATCATCTTTAGAAATAATTACAATAGCATAAGTACCTATAACTTGCGAAAGCGCTATTCTTAATGCTTCAAAAAGATCAACATTTTCATTAATTTGTATATCTTCAATCAAATGTACCAATACTTCCGTATCAGTATTACTTATGAAAATATATCCTCTATTGATCAATTCCTGCTTAAGATAAGCATAATTTTCAATTATTCCGTTATGAATAAGCGCTAGATTTTTTGTT
>JAAXXA010000010.1:0-9565 GCA_013334735.1 Bacteroidota bacterium | reverse complement strand
TGGGGATGCGCATTTATATCACTAGGCTCGCCATGCGTAGCCCAACGTGTATGAGCAATACCTATGGTACCATTTGTATTTTTATTTTTAACAAATTCTTCAAGATCGGCAACTTTTCCATGACATTTGTATAAATTCATTTTATCATCAATAAGCGCAATTCCGGCGCTGTCGTATCCGCGATATTCAAGTCGGTGAAGACCTTTCATTAAAAGAGGATAAGCCTGACGATTTCCTACGTATGCTACAATTCCACACATAATTTATTTTTTACTTTATAATAGTTTAAAATTCAGTTGATGTACAAAATTAATATTTTTTTTCAATCTGCCGTATTTATTATATGGTAAAATAAGCCCAAAAATGACATCTAACGAAACAATTGTTTTATTATTGTTTTACCAAAAAATAAAAAAAATATTATAATTCCAAATAACTAATTATCAATGATTTGAAAAACATTTTCTTATCTAAAATTGTTTTTACGACAATTATACAATATCCAAAAAAAAAAAATATTTTTTAAAAATAAAAAATATTTTTTTATTTTTGGAAACTAATTCTATAATATTAACGATAAAGAAACTGTTTTTTATTTTTAAAATTAAATTTAGAAACCTATGAAAACAATTATTCCTTTATTTTTACTTGTGTTTTATACAGCACTAATTGTAAAAGCCGAAAACGAACCTAATAACACTTCAGCTACAGCCAACGTATTAACTTTGAATGGAAGCGACAATGGCAACCTTACAGATCCTGATAATGAAGATTGGTGGAAAATTATTATTACAGTAGATGGAAGATTAACAATTAACACTACAAATACCCCTTCCGGACAGTTTTATGTTCGATTATTCGATTCAAATGCTACAACCGAATTAGCAAATTCTTTCAAATATTCTGATGGCAGTGGCGGAACAATTACATACAGTTTAATGCCAAATACTTATTATATTAAAATTGAAAGATATGCAGGTTCTACTAATTATTCAGTTATTTCGTCATTAATTCCTGCTCCATTTACAAACGATATTGAAAATAATGATGCTTCTATTAATGCTAGTATTATTAATCAAAATGATTCATTAACCGGACATTTGGGTTATCATACTAATGGATGGACGGATAATTCTGATTGGTGGAAAATTACTACAAATACCGATGGAAAATTAACCATAAATACAACAAATGAAAACACCTTACAATATTATGTCCGGCTTTATGATGCAGATGGAACTACCGAATTAGCTAATTCTTTTAAATATTATGACGGTAGTGGCGGAATAATTAACTATAGTTTAATGTCAGGAAATTATTTTATTAAAATTGAAATATACTCGGGAAATGGTTCTTATTGTATAAAAACACCTTTAACCCCTGCTACATTTACAAACGACAATGAAAATAATGATACCCCCAATAATGCCAATACCATTAGCACAAACGATTCATTAACCGGTCATTTAGGTCATCATAATATTGGATGGACAGATAATTCCGATTGGTGGAAAATAACCCCTGCAACTGATGGCAGATTAACTATTAATACAACAACAGAAAATACCTTACAATATTGGGTGCGCCTTTACGATGCAGATACTGTAACTCAATTAGATTACTCTTTTAAATATTCTGACAATAGCGGAGGAACAATAAATTACAGCTTAATGCCGGGTACTTATTTTATTAAAATTGAATTATATACGGGTTATGGTTCTTATAGTATTAAAACACCTTTCGTTAATGCTACATTTACTAACGATATTGAAAATAATGATACCCCCGATAATCCTAATACCATTAACACAAACGATTCCTTAACCGGTCATTTAGGCTATCACACTAATGGCTTGACAGATGACTCTGATTGGCGGAAAATCACTCCTGCAACTGATGGCAGATTAACTATAAATACAACAACAGAAAATACTTTGCAATATTGGGTACGCCTTTATGATGCTGACACTGCAACTCAGTTAGATTACTCTTTTAAATATTCTGACAACAGCGGTGGAACTATTAATTACAGCTTAATGCCGGGTACTTATTTTATTAAGATTGAAAGATATTTGGGTTATGGTTCTTATAGTGTTAAAACACATTATACCTTACCTGTTTTACCCAATGACAATGAAAATAATGATTTACCAAATAATGCCAATATAATTTCTCCAAATGATTCATTAAGCGGTCATCTGGGTTATCATACTGTTGGTTGGACAGATAATTCCGATTGGTGGAAAGTTAATACAACCATCGATGGCAAATTATCTATAAATACAACAAATGAAAATACTTTACAATATAATGTGCGCCTTTATAGTTCAGATACAACAACTCAGTTGGATTACGCTTTTAAATATTCTGATGGTAGCGGAGGAACAATTAATTATTGTTGCATCTTACCGCCAAATACATATTTTATAAAAATTGAACATTATTCAGGATACGGTTCTTATAATGTAAAAACATCTTTCAGACCTTTACCAATAGCAAAATTTGGATACATTGGTTGTATAAATAATTTCAGTTTTATCGACAGTTCACTTTATGCAACCTCATATTTATGGGATTTTGGAGATGGAACTACCAGTACTCTGGCGAATCCACAACATACCTATCAGCAACCGGGTGTTTACAATGTTTGCCTGATTGCTTCAAATACTGTCGGTCCTGATACTGTTTATAGTTATGCAAATGTTAAAGGTATAAAAAATGTTTATGTAAATAAAGCAGGAAATACAGGCGATGCAACAGTTTATGTTTATGGTGGCGGTTTTACAACCGATACAAAATTCAAATTAACACGCAGTGGTTACCCCGATATTGTAGGAGATACAGTTATTATTCCGTGTGTTGGAGCCATTCGAACAACCTTCGATTTACGAAGCAAACAGCCCGGTTTGTGGAATGTAGTAGTAAATATTCCCGGCGATACTATTATGACATTAGTTGATGGATTTACAATTGAAACAGGCGTACCGGCCAATCCATGGGTAAATATTATCGGACGCGACAAAATACTTTTCAACCGTTCTCAAACTTATGATATCACTTATGGTAATAGCGCAAATGTAGATGCGTCAGGAGTTCCGCTCTGGATTGTTGTTTCGAGAGGAACCGGAATAGATGTTAGTTTTCAGGGATTTGAGTTGGAACTACCCAAAGTAGCAATTGATAGCGGATGGACAAATATCAGAGATTCTATCCCTGTTTATATAGATGTTGACAGCTTGTTTGGAGAAGCTTTTAAAGCACGAATTTATGGATTTTACATTCCCATTATCCCGGCAGGTCAAACAGAAACCGTAAAAATGATAGTTCATTCAAATCAGGATGTAAGAGTGATGGCATGGGTAAACACTCCTTACTTTCAATCACCATTGAGCCAGGATTACAAAACTTGTGTTGCTTTGGCGGCAGCTAAGTTGCTGGCATCAGGAATAGGACTTGTTTCTCCAATTGATGGCTGCGTTCATTCAGTAGTTACAAACTATATTTACGATCCATGGTCATATAAACAACCTCAGGTTAATACACCGAAAACTTGGGGAAGTTCGTTATGGAATCTTGCCACAACGGCTTTAAGTTGCGCAGGCGCTTTTACACCAATGGGTGTTGCTTTGAACTTTGCTGTAAATCTTACCAATTTAGCTGCCGATTTTCAAAGTGCATGGGGTGCAGCCAATGCATGCAAAGATGCCTACGGTCAGAAATCCAGAAAAGACAAGTCAGTAAAGGCTGTATCTTCTTTCGATCCAAATGAAATTATAGGACTTTCCGGTTATACTTCAAACAGGTATTCATTAAAAGACGAATCATATCCTTATACAATCTTTTTTGAAAATCTTCCCACGGCTTCTGCACCTGCGCAGGAAGTTTTTGTTACTGACACATTGGATTTGAATGTTTTCGATATTAAAAGATTCGGTTTTGGACAAATTACTTTTGGCGATTCAGTAGTTTCTCCGCTTTCAGATCAGTACGAATTCACAAAGGATATTGATTTAAGACCTACCAAAAATATTATCCTTAGAATTGATGCAAAATTAGACACGACCGATGCTGTAATAAGATGGCATTTTGCATCATTTGACCCGGCAAATATGAATATTACAGAAGATCCTATGGGAGGATTTCTTCCACCAAACGTAATATCGCCCGAAGGAGAGGGCAGTGTTTCTTTCTACGTAGGATTGAAAACAAATCTTGTTAATAATACACAGATAAAAAATAAAGCGAGTATAGTGTTCGATTTTAATCCTGCTATTAATACAAATCAATGGATGAATACTCTTGATTTAATAAAACCTGAAAGCAGTGTTTCACCTTTAGCAGCCGTTATAAACGATACTGTTTTCGAGCTTAATTGGTCTGGCGCAGATGATGGCAGCGGAGTTAGAAACTATACTATTTATGTTTCAAAAAACGACAGTGCAAATACCGCATGGAAAGCATATACATCAGCTACCTCGGCATATTTCACAGGACAGTATGGAAACAAATACAAATTTTATAGTATCGCTTATGATAGTTTAGGACATATTGAGAACGATCATGCAACCTATGATGCTGTAACGCAATTGCTTCTTTCAATTCCCGAAAAAGATCTTAACCCAAATTCATTAAGAATATTCCCAAATCCCGCTAACAACTATGCAAATGTTGAATTTGAACTGGCTTATCCTGAAAAAGTAATTTTAAAAGTTACCGACATATTAGGCAGAGAAGTAATTTTGCCGAGAAATGAATATTTAGTTGCAGGAATACATCGTATAAGCATAAAAACTATTGAACTTAAAACGGGAATTTATTTCTTGAATTTACAAACTGAAAAATACTCAACAACTCAAAAATTCAACATAATAAAATAAATTATTTACCTATTATACTTTGCATGGGATAAAATGTCTCATAATATTAAGTTGGCAGTCGCAATAAACAATCGGCAAATATTGCTCCGTTGTAGGCGGACTGCCAACTGAAGATTGCCAACTTAGTAACTATATTCTTATTATTTGAGTTTGGTATATGTTAATTGAAGTCTTAATTTACCGGAATGTTGTTTAGCACCTTTTATTACTACCCTATTGGCAATATTAGGCTTACTGGAAGTCCAAACCATTAGGGAAAGTCCTATATTTTCTTTAAGTCCATTAATTACCTGCTGAATGTGCCGCCCAATATTAAACCTGTATTCTTTTGTTGAAGAATTATAAGTTCCGCCAAAATATGTCATTCCATCATATTGATCAGCTAAAAATCTAATTTCGCCATCTTTTTCTTCAATAAGAACCAATTGAGGAGGAGGCGCATTTTCGGACAAACTAAGATCGTTTACTTCAATAGGTATGATTAAAGTGGCTTTGTTAATAGAAATTCTTCCCGATTTAAAAATATCTTTAATAAAAGGATATTTTATTTTAATTTTCAAACCTGCCATTGATTGCAAATAAAGGAGGCTGTCTCCTTTGGTGGTATCTCCTGCAATCTGACTTTGGAGGTAAGGATCGGCATATTGAAAATTTGAATGGTCAAAATGAGTAAATCTGGCATTGTTCTCATTAATAACAAATTTATACTTCAATGAATCAGCCAAATCATTGTGATAATATAATGTAATACCCGAAATCGAATTAAGTAAATCGAAACATAAAATAGCGCCTTTATCCGATACCGGTAAACTTGTTACATATATTCCTTTGAAAAACTCAAGAAAATTTGTGTTGTCAGATAAAGAAGTTGAACCTGAGGCATTTATAAATTTTTGCGCTAAGGCTGCACTCAAAGGGATACGTAAATGAGGGGCTTTTTTAATTCCATCTACATAAATACTATCTGTTGCATCTGGAGTGAAAGTATTTGAGGCTAATAATATTCCTGTTGTTGAAATATCTCTGTTTGAATAATATGCACTATCTTTAAAAATACTGTTTATAAGTTCATAAACCTGTACCGTTTGTTCGGTACTAGCATCTCCATAAATTGAATTATATTTTAACGATAAGATAATTGAATCGGCTACAGGATTTGATCCAAAATCGGCATTATTCGATGAAAGACGTAATTGTGTATAAAAACTTGCAGTATTTTTTCCGAAAACAGGATCATAATTGCTTCCTAACAAGTTGAACTCTGTTTCATCAGTTCTTATAGAATCTTCTTTAACTGTATATGTAATTAATGTAACACTATCTGTATTTTCCACATTAAGTTCATCATCAGGAGGTTGCACACCAAGACCAACAATATTTGGTTCTTCACAAGAATATAAAGCAAAAATAATAGATAGAATAAACCAAAAATTCAGTATATTGTTCAAAGAATGAACGTGAGTTTTTTTAATCATCGTCTGTAAAAATTTCAATAATGAACGAAAAATTTAATTACTTAGTATTTGTTCATTAATTAAAATTTCATCATAGAATTCATTATAGGCATCAATATATGTATCCATCGATTGGCATTCGAGGATAGGTTTATCAACCTGATTAACATATTTTATAATTTCAGGATTAATTTCTGGACTGCCAATAATTACTCCATCTGAAAAATCAATAGCAGCTTTGGTTACATTAGCAAAAGTAGGTTTTTTATAATGATGAAGATCTTCTTCTTTTATGCCTGGCAATGAAATTTTACTTGCAAAATTATTATTAAAAGGAGTTATAAAATCATCATCATAAACAGAATAGACCACTTTTGTATCAGTAAAAAGAGGATTATCAACGAAAGCTTTCTTTAAATAAATAGGCAAAAGGCTTGTCATCCATCCATGACAATGAACAATATCAGGTGCCCATCCTAATTTTTTAACAGTTTCCAAAACACCTCTGGCAAAAAAGATAGCTCTTTCATCATTATCTTTAAAAAACGTATTGCCCGAATCACTGAAGACATATTTTCTTTGAAAATAATCTTCATTGTCGATAAAATAAATTTGCATTCTGGCAGATTGAATTGAAGCGACTTTAATTATCAAGGGATGGTCTGTATCGTTTATTATCAAATTCATTCCCGACAAACGAATTACTTCATGGAGCTGATTTCTTCTTTCATTGATACATCCGTATCGCGGCATAAAAGTTCTGATTTCTCTGCCTCTTTCTTGAATGCCTTGTGGAAGAAACCTACCTATTATTCCCATGTGACTGTCTTTTAGGTAGGGTGAAATTTCCTGTTGTACAAAAAGAACTTTGGTTTTTTCCATTATTACGTTTATTTGCACTATTTATATTGGATTGCAAAAATAATAATTTTTTTGCATATAATCAAGTATTTAATATTAGTTTTGCGTCATAATTTAACTTTACAAGATATATCAAGGCTTTCATTCATTTTTTACATGCAAATATTTTACACAATATCTAAAATAAAGAAATATATTTCTGAACATAAAAACAAAAAAATTTCTATCGGTTTTGTTCCAACTATGGGCGCATTACATAAGGGACATATTTCATTAATTGATAGAGCCAAAGCAGAAAACGACATTTGTATTTGCAGTATCTTTGTAAATCCTATACAATTTAACAATAAAGAAGATTTATTAAACTACCCACGGCATTTAGAAAATGATATAACGCAACTTATTGCAGTAAATTGTGATATACTGTTTGCTCCTTCCGAAAAAGAAATGTATCCCGTACCAGATAATACTATTTATAATCTTGGCGGTCTCGACAAATTTATGGAAGGTAAATTCAGGTTAAACCATTTTAATGGAGTAGCTGTTATTGTAAAAAAACTTTTCGAAATTGTTGAACCTAACAGAGCATATTTTGGAGCCAAAGATTTTCAGCAATTAGTTGTTATTAAATATCTTGTAAAAAAATACAGCATTCCTGTTGAAATTATTTCATGCAATATAGTTAGAGAAGACGATGGTCTTGCATTGAGTTCGCGAAATGCCAGATTAACAAAAGAAGAAAGAGCTATTGCTCCATTTATCCATCAAATTTTATTAAAAGCAAAAGAAAAATCAAGAACAAACAGCGTAAATGAAATTAAAAATATGGTTTCGGAAGAAATTAATGCTAAGCCATTAATAAAATTAGAATATTTTGAAATAGTTAATAAAAGCACATTAGAGAACATTGAAAAAATTGACGATTTTTCTGATTGTATTGCTTGTATTGCCGTTTTTGTTGGAAATATTCGTTTAATTGATAATATAAATTTTTTGTAATTTTACCTCAAAATGCTTATAGAAATTTTAAAATCAAAAATTCACAGAGCAGTTGTAAATGAAGCCAATATCAATTATATTGGAAGTATAACTATTGATGAAATATTGATGGATTCAGCAAACCTTATTGAAAATGAAAAAGTGCAAGTAGTTAACGTAAACAATGGTGAACGCTTTGAAACTTATGTTATTAAGGGGAAAAGAGGTTCGGGCACCATCTGTCTTAACGGTGCGGCTGCAAGAAAAGCAATTGCTGGAGATATAGTTATAATAATTTCATTTGCACTTATGGATTTTGAAGAAGCTAAAAAATTCAAACCATTTATAGTTTTTCCTGATAAAAATAACAAAATAACCTTTTGAAAAAAAAGATACTGTCAATCGTAAAATACCTTATATTCGTGCTAATGGGTATTGGTTTAATTTGGCTTGCTTTTAAAAATGCAGATTTTGAAAAAATTAAAATTGAATTCAAAAATGCAAACTATATTTGGATAGCTATTTCAGTTATCCCAATGCTAATTAGCCATTTATTCAGAGCTATCAGATGGAACCAGCTACTCGGTACTCTTGATTGCAAAACAAAAAAATCAACTACATTTTACGCAGTTTTGATTGGGTATTTCGCAAATTTATTTGTACCCAGAATTGGAGAAATTACTCGTTGCGGCGTAGTTGCCACACGATACAAAATGCCGATAAATTCAGTAATAGGGACTGTTATTGCAGAAAGGGCATTTGATATGGTTTCCTTAATAGTTATAATAATAATTACCATAATAAGTCAATTAAGTCTTTTAACTGATTTCCTCAATAAAAATTTTATAGAACCGATTTTATCAAAATTTTACACAGGAACCCATGCTTTTGTAATTATTGCATCAATATTAATAGGCATATTTACAATATTTTATATCATTTACAGAGCTTTATTGCCTAAGCTCCGGGGAATTAAATTATTTAATAAAATTTTGGATTTAATTAAAGGATTTTGGGAAGGAATTAAAACAATAAAAAATGTTAAACATAAAAATCTTTTCATTCTTTATTCTATTGGAATGTGGACAATGTATGCCTTGACTATGTATATTAGCTTTATGGCTTTAAGTTCCACCAAGCATTTGAGCTTTATTGATGCAATTACTTTAATGTCAATTGGAAGTATTGGAGTATTGGCGCCTACACCGGGAGGAATTGGGGCATACCAGTATGTATTAATGCTTACTTTGATTGGAGTTTACAATATTGCAGAATCTACTGCTTTTTCTTATGCTAATATCGTATATTTTGCACAATGGTTTATGTTTATTATTTTAGGAGGATTATCATGGATAATGTTGATTTTATCTCAAAAAAAGGAATTATTAAAATAAA